>JAFYPG010000163.1 GCA_017547605.1 Prevotella sp. | reverse complement strand
CACATCGACCAGATCATCGACGGTGAGACGGTGGCCGAGGTGCTCGACTACGTGCAGTACGAACCCAAGAAACTCGTGCGCCAGTTGGAAGTCTGGGTAGCCAAGAGCGTGAAACAGAGCAAGATTTCCCTTGAAGAGGGTAAGGAGTTCCTGAGCAACTACCGCAGTGGTCTCTATGGCTATACCTATTTGGAGTAAAGGTAAAAAAGTAAAAAGGTAAAAGGTGAAAGAGAAACTGACTATCGTAAAAGTGGGTGGTGCCGTTGTCGAAGACGAGGCTCAACTCACGCAACTCCTGAAGGACTTCAGTGCCATCGAGGGACGTAAGGTGCTCGTCCATGGCGGTGGCCGTCGCGCTACGCAGGTAGCCTCGCAACTCGGCATCGAGTCGAAGATGGTGGGCGGCCGCCGCATCACTGACGCTAACATGCTCCAGGTGGTGACAATGGTCTATGGCGGTCTGGTGAACAAGAACCTCGTGGCTCGTCTGCAGGCCAACGGTGTCAATGCCCTCGGTCTGACGGGTGCCGACATCGACATTATCCGCTCCCATAAGCGTCCTTTGAAAGACGGTATCGACTTCGGTTTCGTCGGCGATGTCGATCGTGCCGACGGACGGATGCTCAGCCGCCTCATCGAAGAGGGTATCACCCCTGTCGTGGCCCCCCTGACGCATGACGGAGAAGGACATATCCTCAACACCAATGCCGACACCATCGCCTCAGAGACCGCCAAGGCCCTGGCTCCCTATTATGACGTGACCCTCATCTTCTCGTTTGAGAAGAAAGGGGTACTCCGTAATCCCGACGATGACGACAGTGTCATCCCTACGATCACGCACGCGGACTTTATTCAATATAAAGCCGACGGTACCATCAGCGGCGGGATGCTCCCGAAGATCGAGAATGCCCTCTCCGCCATCGATGCCGGTGTCGGCCGTGTGATCATCACCCTCGCCACCGCCCTCGACGGTCAGTCAAGGACGGTTATTCGTTGATCGTGAAACTTTCAACAAAAAAGTATCCCAAGGTGTAACTTTCCCGTTTCCCAATCGTCTTATTATACAGAGAGGATGAAAAAGATCAGCTTCCAAAACGATATCCTTCCGCTGAAAAACGAGCTCTACCGGCTTGCACTCCGCATCACTCTCAACCCTGCGGAAGCAGAGGATGTCGTACAGGAAACGATGATCAAGGTCTGGAACAGGCGCGACCAGTGGGACGAGATCGAATCCATCGAAGCCTTTTGCCTGACTATCTGCCGGAACCTCGCACTCGATAAGATGCGCCGGATGGAAGGGCAGAACCAGAGCCTCGACGAGGGAGTACACGACGCACCCGACCGAAGTTATTCATCCAACCCCGAGGAGCAGGCTATGCAGCAAGACCGCATCGGACTGATACGCCGCCTCATCGGACAGTTGCCGGAAAAACAGCGCAGTGCCATGCAGTTGCGCGATTTCGAGGGCAAGAGTTATAAGGAGATCGCCGCCATCATGGCCATCAGTGAGGAACAGGTTAAGATCAACATCTTCCGTGCCCGACAGGCCATCCGGCAGAAATATCTTGAAACAGAGAAATATGGACTATAAGTACATCGAACAACTCTTAGAACGCTACTGGCAGTGTGAGACCACCCTGCAGGAAGAGGCTATTCTGCGCACCTTCTTCAGCCAGCCCGACACCACGGACATTCCTGAGAATCTGCGGAAATACCGTGATCTCTTTGTCTGCGAGACAGAGCGGGAGGCTCCATTGGGCGAGGATTTCGACATGCGTATCCTGGAGAAGATCGGTGAGGCACCCAAGGCAAAGATCGTCACGCTGAAAGACCGGCTGATGCCGCTGTTCAGGGCTGCTGCCATCGTTGCTATCATCCTCACGCTGGGCAATGCCGCCCAAGCACCGTGGGAATGGGGATGGGACGACCCGAAGGATGCCTATGCGAAGTTCCATGCACAGGAGGCTGACACCGTCAATGTGCTCAACACCATTCAGGCGGAGAATGCCACCGACAGCATCAAGGCTGCCGCCACGGAGAACTCCACCTATCTGGAATGAACATTTTCTATGCTTTCTATATAAATAATTAATCCATTTCAAACACAAGCCAAGAAGATAGGGCTGGCAATTGCCAGCCCTACTTTATTTCTTCAGTCTCATGTTCAACTGATAGAGCGCCGGTAGGAAGATACACAGCGAGAAGACGAGGGCCAGCAACACCCGTTGCTGGGAACCGAACAGGTCCAGCAGCGTCATGTCCGGATTGGGGTAGAGATTATACAGTACATAGGCCACCGTATTGTTCACCCAGTGATACACCACCCCCGGCACGATACTGTCCGTACGGTAGTACATCCAGCCCAACAGCAGTCCAACCAGGAATGCATGGGGCATCTGGGCGGGATTCATGTGGATCATAGCGAAAAGTACGGCAGAGATCACGATGCCCACCCAGGGGTTCTGCTTCCACTGCAACAAGGCCTTCAGGACGGCTCCGCGGAACACCATTTCCTCTGTCAGCGGTGCCAGCAGACCCACGACGACATAGCCCCAGCGATCCTTCATGATCAGGTCGAAAGTCTCCTCGGCGAGGTTGGGCAATGCAGGCATCAGTTCCTGCAGCCACTCCGACGGAACCAGTAGTCCAAGTGCAGCCAGCACGCACCAGAATAACACAAACCAAGGACGGGTCCGTACCCAGTGGCGAGACACTACCGTCCATTTCGTGGTCAGGAAGACAATCACCGTCACAACGCTGGTCGCGGCCGTCGTAATAATCAGTTCCATAGCACCCGGTGCGGCACTTTCGCC
Source organism: Prevotella sp. (assembly GCA_017547605.1). Lineage (GTDB taxonomy): Bacteria > Bacteroidota > Bacteroidia > Bacteroidales > Bacteroidaceae > Prevotella. The sequence continues at coordinate 39,531 of JAFYPG010000163.1, read as the reverse complement.
TTTCAGTAACCGAAAAATCAGTGTCACCAGTCCGCCCACCAAAAACTGAATGCCGACGAACACGATGGTATAAATCAATGCCTTTTTCATCCTAATATCTGTTTTACTTGTTCTTTATCTGCTTCCAACTGAACCGCCAAGGCCTCCGGCGAGTCAAAACGCCGTTCCGCCCGCAGGCGTTCGACGAACGAGACACACATCGTCTGCCCGTATAAATCACCCTTAAAGTCGAGGATATTCACTTCCAAGGTCTGGCGATGACCATGGAACGTGGGCCGATTGCCGATGTTCATCATCGCTGCCCGTGGCTGCTGTTCCCCCTCAAGTGTAGTCCACACAGCATAGACGCCAGCGGCAGGGATCAGTTTGTCAGCCTCGTCAACTTCTAGGTTCGCAGTGGGATAGCCGAGCCGGTGCCCGATATGCTCACCAGGTGCCACCGTTCCCCGCAACTGGTAGAGGCGTGTCAGGTAGTGTGGCATCAGATCCACCCGTCCCTCTTCGGCCAACAACTGGCGGATTACCGACGAACTGACAGGCCGCTGACCGTCATCCATCAACTGCGCATCTCCACGAAGCACCTCCATCCCCAGTTCTCGGCCATAGCGCACATAGTCGTCGAAGCCCTCCGTCCGGTCATGACCGAAACGGTTGTCATAACCCGTGACAAGCACCTTCGTCTGCAACTGTTCATGGAGCACCTGCTTCATAAAAGCCTGTGCCGACAGGCCGGCCGTCTCACGGGTGAAGGGGAGTACGGCGAGAACATCCACGCCCAACTGTCGGATGATGGCTTCCTTTTCCTCCAAGGTCGTAAGTAGTTGCGGACGGAACGACGGATCCAGCACCTGACGGGGCACCTTGTCGAAGGTGATGACAGTCGAAGAAATCCCAGCCTCCCGTGCCTTCTCCACCACCTGTCCGATCACATGCTGGTGTCCACGGTGCACACCGTCGAACATGCCGACGGTTGCCACACAGGCAGCCGACGTTTTCCGGACCTGATTGAGAAAAATTGTCTCCATTGGGCGGCAAAGTTACGAAAAAATAGGCGCAGAGCGAAAGATTCACACAAAAAATTTGGATATTTAAGGATTTTCATATAACTTTGCATCCCAAATCCCGGACTTGTAGCTCAGTTGGTTAGAGCAACAGACTCATAATCTGGAGGTCCCAGGTTCAAGCCCTGGCTGGTCCACACTATACAATCAAAAGGCTATACCATTTTATGAGGAAAAGGAGTTATTGGATAAAATGCGTAGTGGCTGTATCCCTATGCTTAACTGCAATCAGTTGTAAACATATGACTGAAAGCTCACAGGAACAGAAGTTCGTGGATAACTTCAAGGCCCTGGTGATGGGCAGTAAGGAAATCGACAGTTACCAGGACTGGAACACGGTGGGCAATGCCACTGTCCATATCAGTGTTGACTACGGCAATGAAGCTGATTACACGGTCTATATCTCCCAATCACCTCTCATCTTAGATGCCAATGCCGTCTATATTGGCATGGCCAAACTGAAGTCCGGTGAGTCGAAGACCATCAACATCGCCCGTCCTGCCAATGCTCCCCTGCTCTATGCGGGATGTTACGATGATGACGGCCATGCCGTTTGTAAGCCCTTCCCCATCGTGAATGGCACTGCTGAAGTAAACTTCAACGGTAAGATTCCCTTGGAAAGAGAATCATACACCATGACTACAGGCAACAGATGGAGCGTGCCCGCCCGTAGTCTGCCAGACCTCTCGGCCTATACCACTGGTACTCTCTACGGCCCGACGGATCCCGTGGATCTGAACAACGAGCAGGAAGTGCACTTTCAAGTCAGTTCCGACTTCACGGGTTTCATTCCCAGTCTGGGCACCTACCAGAAGAAGTCGGTCTATGTCACGGCCACCTGGACACTGTCCTTCAATCAACAGGTTTTGAGAGATAATGTCCTCATCGTGGGTGCTGGCGGCAACCTTGTTATCCCCCAAGGCTTCAGGCTTACCACCAGTCCGATGGCCGACGAGAACTCTGGTCTGATCTACGTGCTCCCCGGTGGGCAGATCAGTGGCAGTGGCACCGTTGAGTTTGCTACCAAAGACGGCACTTTCTGCTATAACGCGGGCACCATCACATCGAGGGTTGTCAGCATCAATAGTTGTACGCTCTACAATGCAGGTACCATTGGCAGTTCTGAGGGCTACGGCACGACCATTCTCAGTACCGCTAACGAAAGCAATAATACCCCTGGTACACTCGTCAATGTCGGTGCTATCTACCTCTCGTCGCTGACAGACGAGAACCTCTCCGTCGAGAATGCCGGCTATATAAAAGTGGCCGGCGAACTGATGCTCAACCGCCCATCAAAGATGGACGACGGTAGTTATACTGAGTGTAAGACTCTGACCCTGAGCGGCGATATCAGCGGTGACAAGGTGCTTTACATGGGCAATGCCGCCTATCTGAACTGCTGGAACAGCCTTAGCATCGACAACTATGGTATCCAAGGACCTGTCGGTGATGATTTTAAGGCAAACGCCGTACTGAAAGTCAACAACTGCACCTACTGTGCCACTACCGAAGGTGTTGCAGGCACCTACCTACTCGACCACGTGGAGTTGATCCTTCCCTCTAAATTCCCCACCATCTTCAGCAATGGAGCCATCAACGTCTGGGAAGGTGACAAACGGGGCGTCGGCATCGGTAAACTGCAGGAAACCTTCTCTGGCTACCATAACCTCCGGATGCTCTATTATTGGATGAATGGTTATGAAGGACGGTCGCTGGATGTTGCCAATTATGAGTGGACGCTGATCGATGACAAGTACTGTTTCGTCGGAACTGATGCAGCGGTGACCTCTGATGGCATCGATGCCAGCCGCCAGACCTGTACCTACAGCACCTCCCCAGCCTATTCTTTATTTAACAAAGAGGTGACAGGGTCTATCCCAACCTTCGGAAGCATCTTCTATCTCTTCGAGACCTTAGAGGCTGCCACCAAGGACTTCGACTACAATGACGTCGTCCTTCGTGTCAATACCCCTATCGATAATGGCGACGGCACCTTTACCGCCAACGTGCAGGTGGCGTGTGTCGGCAACACGATTGCAACCACTATATTATACAATGATGAGGTCTTCGGTGAGGAGGTTCATGCCGCCATCGGTTCAGCCGTTAACACCAGCGTGAACAATAGCAGTGTCAACCGCAATTTCCGCAAACTCGGCGAGATTACCTTCACCGACGGCAATTTCCGTATCGACAAACTTGATTTTGTCCTGAATGTTGAAGACACCAGTGGCAATGTCACCGAGGAGCATCAACCCTCAACACTGGGTTCGGCTCCCCTCTACCTTGTGGTCAACTGTAACAAGGCAGGCAAATGGTTCTGGCCCAAGGAGGGCAACAACATCGGCATTACCTACTCGCAGTTCAGCGACTGGGCATCCAACGTACGAACCTATATCGATTGGTACGATAGCGACAACGCCACAAAAGGCAGAATTGTCTCTTATTAGAACAAGAACACAAGGTTACCTTTGGGATAGTTGTACCAGTCAAGTGCCTTGGTACGATCCATTGCCCACTCACCGAACGCATGTCCGGTAGTCTGGTAGGCACCATACGTATGGACCTCCTTCATGATGAAGCCAATATTCTGACCTTCTACTGGCCAGTGGAAATCCTTCCTCGGTACACACAATCCCCACGGCAGATTCTTGATCTTCGACGGAGAGTAATCGTAAAGCACTGGAGAATTCTGGAAATTAAACTGATGCACCTCGAAAATACCACCGTTGTACATCTTCAAGATGAAAGGATCCACCTGATCCATCGAAAGGCTGTTCAGGATAGCCGATGACTTGAAAGTGACGACATACGTTATGGTGCGGGGTACAAACTGTGGCTTATCGGTGCTGACTGTATTCGCCACATTATATTTCTTGCGCTTCATAGAACCGTAATTCACTTCCAACAGGTCACCCGTAGCCCAGTGGGCATCTCCAAACAGATTTATCACGGCCTCCCCATTCATACCCGATGACAAGAATGACTCGTAGAACGACGTCTTGTCTTTTGTGATCACCGTCTTCATCTGATCTGGGAAATCTTCGCCATTCGTTCTGTTGAACGACAGGCTATCCACCGTCATCACGTTCTCTATCTCGTTATAGTTATATCCAGCCAAACGGATAGCGGCGGCTACCTGGTCAGAGGCACCAACGGCAGCCAACTGCACAGTAAACCGTATCTCGCGCTCACCAGTACGTTTCTGCGATACGCGCATGACCACATCATTATAATCATAATCACCAGGGGCAGGATATTCCTCTTCGAAACAGTAGGTAAACTGCTGCGGCTGTGGGTCGTACGCCAGTTTTTCATGATCGACGATTAGGTCGGAGAAGGTCAGTACAGACTCTGTATCAGTGTCAAACTGCACGACACTGTATCGTCCTTCGTCATCCACCAATGCCGCATAGAGCGTCGTCACGATGTTCGGATAGGAAATCTGCATTTGGAACAATTCTCCAGCCGAGACCCATGCCTCGCCTACCACCTCAGCGTCGCCTGTCACCCAGGGGTTCGCCGTCAGGATCTTAACCTTCTGCACGTCACCCGTGTCTGGCGCCTGTATCTGTAATGTCTTCGACGCGGTGAGTGTCCACGTGTGATGGGCATCCACCGTATCCACTGGTGAGATACTGTCAACAATGGCGTTGTATTTTTCCTCGTCATACAAGTTTCGGGCGCATGAGAAATTCATGCCTATCATAAACACGATGGCGGCAAGAGCTGCCCACTTGAGTTGTTTCATACCTGTTTTTGTTATTATTTTGCGCCAAAATTACAAAATATATCGCAGAATCATAGCATGAAATCGCATGTTTTACAGATTTTAACATCAATTTTGATGTAAGTTCGGGGATTTTTAAGTAAATTTGCACCCAAATCGATTTAGTTTATTAAGTTACGTAACATTCTATTAAGTATTTTCTGCAATGAAAAAGTATTTGATTAACGGATTACTGGCTATTTTTGTAGGTGGTTTAGCAGTCAGTTGTGCTGATCACGACGTGGATTATGTACCCCTCGGCCAGCAAAAGACACAGGCCTATAATCAGGCCTTCAAAGAGTTGATTGGCGGTGATGTCGATCCAAATCAGAATTGGGGCTTTACCGGTGTTGTCGATAATGATGAAAACGAGAGTTCTCCATCTCGCCCCATGACGCGTGCTGATTGGGGGGACATCACTACCGACTACAATTACACATTTACCAGGACGAAGATTGATGAGATCCTGTCTGCCCTTCCTGAAGGCATCTCTGCAGGCAGCAAACTGAACGACTACGAGTTTGAGTCCAAAGGTCCCATTGAATTCTGTATTGTCTATGCCATCACTTCTGCACTGGACGAAGTTGGATATTATTATTATGATCCTACTTTGGATGCTAATGCACAGGGCGGCAGTAACAAACCTAATTATATGCGGTTTGTAGATAACATCCAAAATCAGATTTATTTCCAGTACGGATTTGCTGACGGTCATAACTGGGGAACTCCGGTTGTCAACCCCAACCCCAATGGTAACAACTATTGTGGTGATTGCAAGAACAATTTCAATAAGGAATATTATCAATGGACTTGTGACCACGTGAAGGATCATTGGAATATTGATCAGGTCAGGGCCAAGAAGTTAACAATTAATATCCCCGCAGGCAACCGTATGGGTTTCTGGGTTAAAAACGGAGATAATGTGATGTATTCAAAGAAGTCGCGTAATGCCGACGGTAACTTCTACAGCGCTGTGGCTATTATGTCTGACGGTACCTACGCCGTTGGTCTGGAAGACTGGTGGCAGGGCGACTTTGACTGTAACGATATCGTGATGGCCATCAATCCGACATCGACCAAACCCGGGATCGTCAACTACAGCCAGACGGTAACCACCAGAAGCACACAGCATAAGAAATATAAGAAACTGTTGGCACAGGGCCGCGTCTTCTGTGAAGACCTTGGTGCAGCTGGTCAGAAAGACATCGACTTCAACGATATCGTTTTCGATGCCAGAATCTGGAAAACCCAGGAGTATGACGAGACCACGATTAACGGTGATGCAAACAATCGGGAATGGGTGATGGGACCTATCAAATATGAAGCCGACATCTGTATGCTGGCTGCTGGTGGAACCATCCCTGCCAAGATGTTCAACACTGAAAACGTCCACGATTTGTTTGAAGGCAAACCTGGTCAGACAACCATGATCAACACCGTTGATAGTCACGCTGGCAAGTTAACGACATGGGATAACATGAAGGCTTTCCCTGGTGCAAAAGAGTATTATGATGTCAATATTACCTCCATCATCACGGCCTTGCAGACCGCTAATCCTAACCACAAGATTACGGTCAACGACATCCCTATCTCGGTGTTGTGGCAAACATCAGATAATCCAGAGACTGCGACGCTCGACTGGACAAATAGCACGATGCAGACCGTAGGTGAGTTACATGCAGATCCAGGCACTGTGCCCCATAAGATTTGTCTTCCCATCGGAACGAAATGGCCCAGTGAGCGTAGAAGCATTATTGAAGCTTATCAGGATTTCGCCAGTTGGGCTCAAAAAGAGACGAATGAGAACAAAACCTTCTATAACAATAGAAATGATAATGCCATCTATCATGAAAACGGATGGGATGCCTCATTGACAATGACGAATCCCTACGGAGGAACATTTGCCAACGATGATTCTGATCTTGAAAAGGAGTTTTATATCAACATTGGCAGCCCAACGGTTACTGAGGAGATCATAACAACAGAATTCACCCTACAGGAGACTGATATCATTCTCTACAACGGAGGTCAAGCTATGGGTGACTGGAAAGAAGAGCCTGTTCCTGCCTATGCAAACTGGAATGATCTTGCTGTAGGCGGCAAGGTAATTATTATCGGTACTGTTGATGATGGAAAGGAAGCAAAGATGAGAGCAAGAGATGCTTGGTGGCAGAGGTGTTTCATTGGCGATAATCAAAACACACCGGTTTTCAATGGTTATGCAGAGTTTACACTACAATATACCAATGATAAAGAGAGGTTCGGAAAAGATGGTGACCAGCTTTATATCGACGGTCAGTACTTTACTCTGAACTACGTCATTTACAGACCTCAATAGGAAAAATAGAAGTTACGATAATAATACAATCATTGCAGCAGGGGGCGTCCGCGTGAGCAGATGCCCCCTCATTTGTAACAAAAAGTTGTCGTTTACGTACACATTAACTATCTTTAACTAAAAAAGATTGGTTTCCTTATATAATAATATGTATCTTTGCAGCACCGTTTCAAAACGGGATTTCAGAAAAGGAACAATTTATTAGAAAAGATAACCAATTATTAACATTAAAATTTTAAAAAGAATGAAGAAGTATTTGATGACAGGTATGGCAGCCCTTGCTTTCTGCGCTGCAATTACCAGTTGCTCAAAAGGCGAAGACCTTTACGACGAGAACACCATTATTGAGAATGGTGTAGAGAAAATCAAAGCAGACTACGCAGCAGCGTTTATTGAAACCTTTGGACAGCCCGCCTCTAACCAGGACTGGGGCTTCGGTTCTTCTTATGCAGGTACACGTAAAGAAAATGCCAATGCCAACGAGTGGGCAGACCCCGACAAGGCATATGGCGGTCTGTTAGTTCCCCCCGCCCTGACTCCTCAGCAGAGGGCTGTTGTGACGGCGTATTTCCAGTCGGTGAAGGATATCCCTTATAACGATCCTCAGTGGACCAACTATTTTATGCAGCAAGTATATAAGGGACATACTGCTGCCAAGACAGGAACAAACCCCACTTATAATGAGCCTTATTCTCCCGAGGCTTATATGGCACTTAACGGCACGACAGAACTCTATGCCTCTGACTACATGGATCACCTGGCAGCCATCGACGAAGAGAATAATTTCTTTGATCATATCAACAATTTCAACCACGGCGATTGCGGTGAGAACCATGAGGTGCTCGATAATGGCGGTAATGCCAATGACGGTCCCTTCCATACTGACAAGATCATGCTGATGCAGAACTCGACAACCAAGTCGTTCGGCTACTTTAACAGCAACGGTTCCTTATACCATAATGAATATACAGGCTTGGTAAGTTGGACGGTAATTGATGATTGGGCAAAGAATCATTACGATGGTTATGATGGTTGCCTGGATGACGACTGGAACCGCTCATACATGGGCTTCGACTTCGAGCAGATGATCGAAGGCCAGTGCTATGCTAACGAAAACGAAGCGTGGGATTATTCCACCAATCCTGCCACCTTCAAGGGCGGCACGCCGAAACACCTGACTATCTATGGTGAATATTATATCAACGGTGTAAAGCAGACCAACTATGAATATCTGTACAATGGTCAGCCCGTGAAGATGCTGAGCGACCAGATGAACCGCTATTGTGGTACAAAAATAACCGTTACTGATCAACAGCTTTATACAAGACTTGAAGATGCCAACAACAACAATGCTTATATTGGCATGCAGTTGAATACCGACGTGATTGACGGTCTGCTTGCTCAAGGCTATCTGCCCATCGATAACAAGAGTTTGCGCGAGTGGGCAATAGTTGGTGGTTGCGCTGACGGCTACTACAGCGACTGGATCGTGACTCTGACTGAGGCCAAGACTGAGAACAAGCCACAGGGTCTCCGCATCATTGCTGAGGACTTAAATGCTAAGGCACAGGAAGGTGATATTGAGGATTCTGACTGGGACTTCAACGATGTCGTATTCGACGTGACATTCCCTGCAGACGACAAGGCAGAGATTACGCTTGTTGCTGCTGGTGGTACGCTGCCGCTGATCGTAGGTGTCTTGGAACCTGAAAACGGAAAGGCATATCCCGAAAATGAGGTTCACCGCCTCTTCGGTGTTGATGTTGACTATATGGTCAATACCATCAACAAGACAACCCATCCGAATCTGAAGGGCGGTGCTCCCGTCAATGCTGCTCCGAAGATCCAGTTCACCCTGACTGGTGTGAAGGCTGCCAACGGCAAGACCATCCCCATCCACGTGGAGAAGGTCATCAACGGCCAGAAGGTATGGGTTGAGTTGGAGGCTCCAGAGGGTAAGCCCGCTGCCAAGATCGGTGTTAAGCCCAAGTTCAACTATTGTGATGAGCGTCAGAACATCACGAAGAGATATCCCAAATTCTACGAGTGGATTACTAACCCCTATGTGGAATGGTACAAATTGAATTAATACATCAAATACTTAAATAACTAAATTAGAGAAGGGGCCTCTGCGTGAGCAGCGACCTCTTTTTTTGCATACATGTGGAAGCAACATTTTTTAAGGATCTGCAAAAAAAATGCGGAAAAAGTTTGAGAATTCAGATAAAATCACTACCTTTGCAGAATCTTTATATACAACTATTAATTTATGAATATTTTTGGTATGAAAAAGTATTTGATGACAGGAATGGCTGCCGTAGTATTCGGTGGTCTATTCACCAGTTGTTCCCATGACATTGAGGATGGTGGGAGCACACAAGAGCAGATTCAGAAGACTTACGAAAAAGCCTTCGTTACCCGTTTTGGCCAGCCCGTTGCAGATTTGGACTGGGGCTTCGGCTCTACTCAGGCCAACACACGTGAAGAAAACGCTAATGCCAACGAGTGGGCTGATCCCGACAAGGAGTATGGCGGCTTGCTGGTTCCGCCTCCTCTGACTGATGAGCAGATTGCCGTGGTGAAGGAGTATTTCCAGTCGGTAAAGAATATCCCTTATAACGATCCCCAGTGGACAAACTTCTTTATTCAGCAGGTGTATAAAGGACATACGGGGGCAAAGACAGGTACAAACCCCGCATATAATGAGCCATATTCTCCCGAGGCTTATATGGCACTTAACGGCACGACAGAACTCTATGCCTCTGATTACATGGATCATCTGGCAGCCATCAACGATGAGGTTAATCCCGAATTTGTTGACCATATCAACAACTTCAATCACGGTGACTGCGGTGAAAACGATCATGTGCTCAAGAAGGGTGGTAATGCCAATGACGGTCCCTTCTATACTGACAAGATCATGTATATGAAGAATTCGACGACCAAGTCGTTCGGCTACTATAATAGTAATGGTAGTTTACGCCACACAGAATACACCGGCTTGGTAAGTTGGACAACCATCCGTGATTGGGCTAATGAACATAATCTGAATGGCAACTGCTTGGCTGACGGTTGGAATCGCTCGTTCATGGGCTTCGACTTCGAGCAGATGATTGACGACCAGTGCTATGCTACAGAATGGGTAAACGGTGTTGAGGTTGCAAAGACCTTGAGATTCAACCAATACTCTGCCGAACTAATCATTAACGGTGAGACGCCGACCAACTATGTCTATCAGTACAATGGTCAGCCCGTGAAGATGCTGAGCGACCAGATGAACCGCTATTGTGGTGTGAAGATAGATGTGACTGATGAACAACTTTACACAGATCTTTATGATGCAGACAACAACAATGCCTACATTGGCAAGCAGTTGAACACCGATTTTATTGACGGTCTGCTTGCTCAAGGCTATCTGCCCATCGATAACAAGAGTTTGCGCGAGTGGGCAATAGTTGGTGGTTGCGCTGACGGCTACTACAGCGACTGGATCGTGACACTGGCTGAGGCCAAGACCGAAAACACCCCTCAAGACGAATGGGAGGCTATCCGCGTGATCGCTGAGGACTTGACCGTTGAATCAGATAAGGAAGGTAACTCCGACTTCGACTTCAATGATGTGGTCTTTGACGTACGCCGCTGCATCTCTGGTCCAAGTCAAGGCACAGTACAGGTTATCCTGAAGGCTGCCGGTGGTACGCTGCCACTATATCTCGACGGCCAGGAGGTACATGAACTTTACAAAGCTGCTAATCCTACCCTCGACATCGACCAATATACGATGATCAACACTCACGCTGAGTCAAAAGGTCTGAAGGGCAAGTCTAATCTGGCAGACATCACCTTTACCCCGACTTCTTATTCGGGCAGCACTATCCGCGAGATTGCCAACAGTATCAATGTCTATGTTGTCAAGGGCGACAAACCATGCGAGTTGAAGGCTCCTAAGGGCGATGTGGCCAGCAAGATCGCTGTAGGCACAGACTTCGAATGGTGTAACGAGCGTCAGGATATCGATGACAAGTATAGCCTTAACGACGGAACCAGTCTCCTTAAGGAATATGTCAAGGGTGCATTAGGAACCGAATGGTACACCTTTACTAAGAGATAATAATTCATCAAGTACTAAAATACTAATCAGAGGGGCGTCTGCGAGAGCAGCCGCCTCTTTTTTTGCACAAAAAGGGCCGTCCCTTTTGTGTAATAACGGAAAAAGTTGTAACTTTGCAGTCAGTATGGTATTGAATTACATTTGGATCGCGTTTTTCATCATCGCCTTCGTGATCGCGCTGGTGAAATTGGTGTTTTGGGGAGACTTCGAGGTGTTCCCAGCCATGATGGACTCAACGTTCTCGTCATCGAAAACGGCGTTTGAGATCTCGTTGGGACTAACAGGTGTCTTGTCGCTCTGGCTCGGTATCATGAAGATCGGCGAGAAGGGCGGCGTGGTGAATGTGTTGGCCCGACTGCTGAGTCCCGTCTTCGTCAAACTGTTCCCTGACATCCCCAAGGGTCACCCTGTGACGGGCTCCATCTTCATGAACATCGCCGCCAATATGTTGGGACTCGACAATGCCGCCACACCCCTCGGCCTGAAGGCGATGGAACAGTTGCAGGATCTGAACACGAAGAAAGACACGGCCTCGAACCCGATGATCATGTTCCTCGTGCTGAACACCAGCGGTCTGACGCTCATACCTATTTCCATATTAGTCTATCGTGCCCAACTCGGAGCCGCCCAGCCTACGGATATCTTTATCCCCATCCTACTGGCCACGTTCTTCTCGACATTGGCGGGCATCATCATTACGAGCCTCTTCCAGAAGATCAACTTGCTGAATCGTACGATGCTGCTGACATTAGGAGGTGCTGCCCTCGTAGTGGCAGCCGTCATCTGGGGCTTCGGACAACTCGACTCCATGCTAATGAACAAGGTGAGTACTTCGACGGCTAACATCCTGTTGATGACCATCATCATCGCCTTTATCCTGGCTGGTGTCAAGAAGAAGGTGAACGTGTATGACGCCTTCATCGAGGGGGCGAAGGATGGCTTTACAACGGCTGTCCGCATCATCCCCTATCTGGTGGCGATCCTCGTGGGTATCGGTGTGTTCAGAGCCAGTGGTGCGATGGACATGCTGATTAATGGCATCGAGTGGACGGTGGCATCAGTGGGTGGCAACACCGATTTCGTGGGTGCCCTGCCGACAGCCCTGATGAAACCCCTCTCGGGCAGTGGGGCCCGCGGCATGATGGTGGATGCGATGACGACGTATGGCGCCGACTCGTTTGTGGGTCGTCTGAGTTGTATTTTCCAAGGAAGCACTGATACAACATTTTATATCCTCGCTGTCTATTTCGGCAGTGTGGGCATCGTGAAGACGCGCCACGCTGTCGCCTGCGGACTCTTAGCCGATCTCGCCGGCATCATTGCAGCCATCTTCATTGCTTACCTCTTTTTCTGTTAGACTATGGCAAATCTGAAATCATTAGCAAAAGATACGGCCATCTACGGCCTCTCGAGCATTGTCGGCAGATTCCTGAACTATCTGCTCGTGCCACTCTATACCCACTACATGCCCAAAGCCTCTGGCGACTATGGCATCAGCACCAATGTCTATGCCTATACGGCACTGATCCTCGTGCTGCTGACGTTTGGCATGGAGACGACGCTCTTCCGCTTCGCCAACGACGAGCGCACCAAACCCGATACCGTGTTCTCGACAGCCTTCGCCACTGTGGGTTCGCTGACGGTAGTATTCCTGTTGCTGGTATTCGGATTCATTGGTCCTATCAGTGGGGCACTGGGTTATGAGGCTCATCCCGACTATCTGCTGATGATGACCGTCGTGGTGGCCCTCGACGCTATTCAGGCTATGCCTTTCAGTTATCTGCGGTTCCAAAAGCGGGCCATCCGCTTCGCCTCACTGAAGATGCTGTTCATCCTGTTGAACATCGCCCTAAACGTCATCTGGTTCGTGTTGTTAGGCAAGACCTCCGTGTTCTACGTATTCTTCATCAACCTGCTCTGCACAGGCTTTATCACCCTGTTCTTCATCCCTGACCTCTTCAAGATCCAATGGCATTTCGACGGTAGTCTGCTGAAGCGCATGCTCAGTTACTCATGGCCCATATTGATCTTAGGTATCGCTGGCATCCTGAACCAGGTGGCCGATAAGATTATCTTCCCGTTGGTATATCCCGACGAGGCCGAGGCCAACGTACAGTTGGGCGTCTATGGCTCGTGCGTGAAAATCGCGATGATCATGGCCATGATCACACAGGCCTTCCGCTATGCCTATGAGCCTATCGTCTTCGCCAAGAACAAGGATGCCGATAAGACGGATTATTACGCCTCGGCCATGAAATACTTTATCATCTTCACGCTGCTGGCCTTCCTCGTCGTGATGGGTTGGATGCCCGTGCTGCAATACATCATCGGCGAAGACTATCGCGAGGGATTAGGGGTGGTGCCCATCGTCATGATGGCCGAGATCTTTATGGGCATCTATTTCAACCTCTCATTCTGGTACAAGCTCATCGACAAGACCATCTATGGGGCCTGGTTCTCGTTGGCTGGCTGCATCGTGCTCTTGGCCGTGAATATCATCTTCATCCCCAAGATTGGCTACTGGGCCTGTGCCTGGGGAGGACTGGCCGGCTATTTCACCTCGATGACGCTCAGTTATATCGTTGGACAGAGGAAGAATCCCATCCCCTATCCCATCAAGGACATTATCATTTATTTCATTTCCTCTATGGCACTCTTCGGTATGATGAAGTGGTTCGCCCATCATACGGAATGGCCAGAATGGGTCTTGTTCCTCATCAACAATTTCCTGATCCTGGGCTTCATCTATAGAATCATCAAGTGCGACATGCCCCTTAGTAGTTTGCCCGTTATTGGAAAGAAATTCAAGAAAACTAAATAAGATATGAAGAAACTATTGTTTACGCTTTTGGCCACTTGCGCCCTGACATCAGCAAAGGCGGATGAGGGAATGTGGACGCTTTATAACCTGCCGAATGCCGTCTATGAGACCATGCGGATGGAGAACTACGAACTGCCCTACGGTGCTCTGTACGAGGGCGATGATGCCATCAAGAACTGCGTGGTGAACTTCGGCGGTTATTGCTCTGGTGTGGTCGTATCTCCCGACGGACTGGTATTCACCAACCACCACTGCGGCTTCGATGCCATCCGTTCGCATTCTACCGTAGAACACGACTATATGCTTAACGGTTTCGTGTCGAACAACTTCGAGGAGGAACTGCCCAACCAGAACCTCTTCGTGTCGTTCATGGTGGAACAGAAGGATATCACCCCCATGCTCGACTCCTTGGGCATCAACCAGATGAACAGCGACAAACGGTACCTGTTCCTCGACTCCTTGGAGAACGCCATGCTGAAGGAGATTGAGAAGCAGGACTCTACCCTGCGCGTGGAGATCAAGCCCTTCTACGAGGGTAACCAGTACTACCTGACCACCTATCGCGACTATCATGACGTGCGTTTGGTGTTCACTCTGCCCAAGTCGATGGGTAAGTTCGGCGGTGAGACCGACAACTGGATGTGGCCGCGCCAAACCTGCGACTTCAGCGTCTTCCGTATCTATGTCGATCCGAAGACGGGCGGTCCGGCAAAGTATTCGAAGGACAATGTGCCGATGAAACCGAAGAAGTGGGCACCTGTCTCACTGCAGGGTTACGTGCCCGGCTCGTTCTCGATGACCATTGGCTACCCTGGCAGTACCAGCCGTTACCTGTCAAGTTACGGCATCCGTGAGCGTCGCGATGCCCAGAACACGCCGATGTACCAAACACGCGAGGTGAAGCAGGCCATCATGCTCCGTCACATGCGTGCCGACGAGGCCGTGCGCATCAAGTACGACTCCAAATACGCCAACAGTTCGAACTACTGGAAGAACTCCATTGGCATGAACAAATGCATCGACAGCATCGGCCTTATCCAACAGAAGGCACAGTTTGAGCAGAAAATCCGTCAGTGGCAGGACTCCACGGGTTTCCTGAAGGGCCAACTCGACTTCGACCAATTGGACCGACTTTATCAGAAGCGCTTTGCCGCCGTGCGTGCCCTGACCTACTATAACGAGACATTTGGCCGCCGCAATACCGACGAGATGACACGCCGCGCCCTCCGTGTGCAGAACGGTGCCATCATCAACGGCAAGGACGGTAAACCCAAGACCTATTATATAGAGTTCAAGGACAACAGCGACACCTGGGACTATGACACCGACCGCGAGATCATCGCTGCCCTGCTGAAGCACTACCGCGAGAAGGTGGAGATCAAATACCAGCCCGACTTCTACAACGTGATAGACCACGACTATAAAGGCGACTACCAGAAGTTCGTGGATCATATCTACAAGAAGTCGAAGTTGATGAAGAGCGACAAGAAGATCTACATCAACAAGAAGAGTTATCACAAGGATCCTGGGGTGGTGTATGGTGAGAGCGTGAAGAGTGCACAGGCTGACATCGTGATTGATCTGGAGGCCGTTTCCGACAGCATCGACATCCTGGAGCGTTACCTCTGTGCTGCCAAACTGCGCATGGAGGAAGACATGCCCAATTATAGTGACGCCAACTTCACCATGCGACTCTCTTACGGTCAGGTGGGCGAGTATCTGCTCGGAGGACAGCCCTCAGGTTACTATACCGAGGCCAGCAGTATGGTGAAGAAAATGGAACAGGGAGAGAAGGGTGTCATCGACTACGAGGCAGAGCCTATCATGAAGGAACTGCTCTCGAAGCAGGACTTCGGCAAATACACCGACAAGACCACCGGTAAGATGCACCTCTGCTTCCTGTCGAACAACGACATCACGGGCGGCAACTCCGGTTCACCGATGTTCAACGGCAAGGGCGAACTCATCGGTCTGGCCTTCGATGGCAACTGGGATTCCTTGTCGTCGGATATCTTCTTCGACTCACAACTGGCCCGTTGCATCGGTGTGGATATCCGTTATGTGCTCTATATGATGGAGTCGTGGGGCAAGGCAGACCGTCTGCTTAAGGAGATCAACGCACAGTAAAGAAATAAGGGCTGCAATCGCAGCCCTTATTTCTTCTTGCGAGGCTTACGCATAGCCCAGCCTTCGTCCATCAGACTTACCCAGTCGTCTTGCTTCGGTTGCCGGCGATTGTCTTGATGACCGCGTCCCTTAGAAGCCTTATCCCTTGATGGCTGTCGGGCCGCACCCTTATCCTCAGAATCGTTACACCTGACCGTACGACCCTTATAGCGGATACCCGTCAGTTGGATCATCACCTTCTTGGCATCCTTTTCAGGCACCTCGAAATACGAGATGGTGTCGAGCAGATCGATATGTCCCACCTCCTGACGACCGCCCACGAAACGGTTCAGCGTCTGCATCAGTTCGCCGGGATAGAATCCGTCGCGCTTGCCAAGGTTGATAAAAAGACGGCGATAGCCTTTCGAGGCTTTGTTCTGGACTTTCTGCTTGTCACTTTGGGGCTTCCGCTCTTTCCTGTCAGGAACGACCGCCTCAATCTCTGGTGCTTCGGCATAATAGGCCAGGAACTTTCCAAACTCCAATGAGACAATCTTCTTGATCAGTTCCTCCTTGTCGATATACTCGAAATAACGGTTGATGTCCTGCATGAAGGGGGCGATCTCCTGATCATCGACATCCGTCTTCACGATCTGGTCCATCACCTTATAGAGTTGTTTCTTGCAGATCTCTTCTGCCGACGGGATCTCCGCCTTCACAAACTCCTTGCCAATCTCCTTCTCGATATTACGGATCTTGAACTTCTCACGACTGTGGACAATCGAGATACTGGTGCCTTTCTTGCCAGCACGACCCGTACGTCCGGAACGGTGCGTATAGTTCTCGATATCATCAGGTAGTCCGAAGTTGATCACATGCGTCAAGTCATCCACATCGAGACCTCGCGCGGCTACATCCGTTGCCACGAGCAACTGTGTCAGGTGCTGGCGGAACTTCTGCATGGTCAGGTCACGTTGCGGTTGCGAGAGGTCACCGTGCAACGACTCAGCATTATAGCCGTCCTTGATCAGTTTGTCTGCCACCTCCTGTGTTTCCACCTTCGTACGACAGAAGATGATGGCGAAGATACGGGGATAGTAATCCACGATGCGCTTCAGGGCGAGGTACTTGTCCTTGGCGTTCACCATATAATAGATGTGGTTCACGTTCTCGGCACCCTCGTTGCGCGAGCCCACCACGATCTCCTGGTAGTCATGCAGATACTTTTTGGCCACGCGCTCCACCTCACGGCTCATCGTGGCAGAGAACATCAGCGTGTTATGATTCTCAGGCAACGACTCGAAGATCTCGTTGATGCTGTCAGAGAAGCCCATGTTCAGCATCTCGTCGGCCTCATCGAGTACGATGTTCGTCACCTGCTCCAGACGGGCATAACCACGATGCATGAGATCCACCAAACGGCCTGGCGTGGCTACGATGATGTTCACGCCTTTCTTCAGGGCGCGCATCTGCGGTTCGATGGAAGCACCGCCATAGACAGCCTCCACATGCACGCCGTCCATATACTTGGCAAAGTCGCGGATGTCGTCGGTAATCTGCAGACAGAGCTCACGCGTCGGCGAGAGCACCAGTGCCTGTGTTTCGCGCCAGTTGGTGTCGATACGCATTAGCAACGGGATACCGAAAGCCGCCGTCTTACCCGTTCCCGTCTGGGCGAGTGCGATGACGTCGTTTTGATTCCCCAACAAATAGGGAATCACTGCCTCCTGTACTGGCATCGGCTGCACAAAACCAAGTTCCTCAATGGCGCGCCGGATCTCACCGCTGACGCCTAATTCTTCAAATGTCTTCATCGGATTTCCTGTATTTGGCTGCAAAGATACAAAAAATATTCGTATCTTTGCAGCAGTTATGAAGATATGTGTATTTTGTTCTGCGAATCAGCAGATTGACCCAGACTTTTTCGCACTGACGGAAGAGTTGGGGGCATGGGCCGCTGATAATGGTCATTCCATCGTATATGGTGGCGTGAATCAAGGCCTAATGGAGGCGCTGGCAAAGGCTGCAAAAGCGCATGGCGGACGTACCATCGGCATCGTTCCGATAATTGTGGAGAAATCAGGACGTGTCAGCGACTATGTCGATGTGGAGATTCCTTGCGACAACCTGAGCGACCGTAAGCAACTGATGATGGATCAGGCTGATGTGTTCATTGCTTTGCCTGGCGGTATCGGCACCCTCGACGAGGTGTTTACCGTTGCTGCTTCGGCCACCATCGGCTATCACCAGAAGAAGGTCATTCTCTATAATATGAAGGGATTCTGGAATGCACTCATCGCGATGCTTGAGGATTTGCAAGCGAAGGGGATGATCCGAGGGAATTGGCGGGAGTATATCAAAACGGCTGATTCCATCGAAGAAATCAGCCAGATGATATTATAATTAAGCCTCGCAATTGCGAGGCTTAATTAATAAGAAGGCATCTGTCTTATGACAGCAGGCTGTCGGCTAACTGCTCCAGTAGCGCCTCATCGGCAGCCTTCATGCGAGAGCGGATGGTGACCAACGGCTCTACAATCTCACAATCCTTTAGGCCCTCAATCATCGAGCGCATCACCTTGCCTGCCGTAGGCATCCAACTGCCGTTCTCGATGATGCCAAAGCGACGTTTCTGATAGTTTTTGATCTGCAGGTGATAGAGGAAGTCGTGCATCACAGGGAACACACCTGCGTCGTAACTCGATGCAGCCACCACGACGGTAGGATAACGGAAAGCATCTTCGATGACCTCGGCCATATCATCGCGGCTCAGGTCGCTCACCACCACTTTTGGAGCACCCTTCTCCCGCAGTATCTCACCCAGTCGCTCGGCAGCAGTAGCCGTTCCTCCGTGAATACTGGCGTAGGCAATCAGGATTCCCTCGCTTTCAGGCTCGTACTTGCTCCATGTGTCGTATAGTTTGATGGCTGCAGTCAATGGCTCTCCCTTGAGCACAGGACCGTGCAGCGGACAGATGGCCTGAACATTGAGCGCAGCCAACTTCTTCATCACCGTCTGTACTTGCGAACCATATTTGCCGCAGATATTGAAATAGTAGCGGCGCGCCTCACAGGCCCAGTCGTCTGTCTCATTGACCAATGCCCCGAATTTGCCGAATGCATCGGCAGAGAAGAGCACTTTGTCCAAACTGTCGTAGCTCATGATAACCTCCGGCCAGTGTATCATCGCTGCCCCGATAAACTTTAGTTCATGACGACCCAGCGAGAGTGTATCGCCCTCCTTGACAGTCATCACACGACCTTCGAAGTTAAAGCCCTCAAAGAAGTTGGAAAGCATCTTCACGGCCTGGGCACTGCACACCAGTTGCAATCCTGGATAGGTTTCCAGCATCCAGGCAATAAGTGCCGAGTGGTCTGGTTCCATGTGGTGAGCCACCAGATAGTCAGGCTGGCGCCCATTGAGTGCGGCCTTCAGGTTTGCCTTCCACTCTTCGCCCTTGCGACGGTCGGCAGTATCCAAAACCGCGATCTTCTCATCGTCAATGAGATAGGAATTATAACTCATGCCCTCAGGCACTACATACTGACTCTCAAACAGATCAATGTCAAGATCGTCAACACCGATGTACTTAATGGTATCACTCATCATATTCATCATTATTAATTATTCTCTTCAACTCACGCTTTTTCCCATCGGCAAAGGACTGATCGACGCTGTTATGGATGCTCTGACAGACATTTGCAGAGAACTGCGTGGCCTGGTCGATCACCTGATCCCACTGCTCTTCCGACAGACCCGTTTCCAGCATCTCACGAGTAATACCATACTTCATCAGACCATACACGAAACCGGCATTGAAGTTATCACCGGCGCCAATAGTACTGACCGTCTCCGCCTGTGGCACGGGGTATTGTTTGCTCATATTACCAGCCCCTCGCACTTCCAAAGGCTCTGCCCCCTGCGTATAGATGAAATTCTTACAGTAGAAGGAGATCTGGGAACGATAAACTTTCTCGGCCTCTGTCAGATCGAACATCACCTCGAAATCCTCACTGCTGCCACGTACGATGTCGGCATACTCCAGATTCTCCAGGATCGTGGCACGGAGTTTCATCACCTCCCCACGATGGGAGGATCGGAAGTTCACATCGTAATAGAGGATAGCCCCACGACTGCGGGCATACTCCAAGAACGACTGCATCTGCGGACGGATCACCGGATTGACGGCGTAATAGGAGCCATACATCACGATATCGTCGGGCTGGATGTCGGGAAAGACAAAGTCGAGTTTGTCGTGCGGATGATCTTTATAGAAGAGATACTCCGCATCGTTCTGCTCATTGAGAAAGGCCAGGGATATCGGTGACTTCGCCTCGGGATAGACACTGATATGACTGGCATCAACATGGTTCTCTTCCAAGAACCGGATGATACGCTGTCCCACCCGGTCATCGCCAGTCTCACTGATAAAGGTAGTATTCAGTCCTGCACGCCCCAAGGAGATGAGGCCGTTGAACATCGAACCGCCAGGAACGGCTCCGATGGGCTGGTCGTCTTTAAAGATGATATCGAGAATGGTCTCGCCTATTCCTATGACTTTTCGCATTTGCTTTTGATTTTTATGGTTGCAAAGATAATAAAAAAAGTAAAAAGGCAAAAGGGTAAAAAGGTAAAAAAGCATCCACAAAAATATTTTTTAGTAATTTTGCAGCCGAAATGACCAAATACAATACATATACGCTCGACAACGGTCTCCGTATCATTCACCTGCCATCCCCATCGCAGGTGGTCTATTGTGGCTATCAGATTGCTGCAGGCTCTCGCGACGAACATCCTGGCGAAGAGGGTCTGGCGCATTTCTGTGAGCACATGACCTTCAAGGGTACGGAGCATCGCAGCGCCTTGCAGGTGATCAACGCCCTGGAGAGTGTAGGTGGCGAACTGAACGCCTTTACGAATAAGGAAGATACCGTGTTTTATGCTGCTGTGACGAAGGAACACTTCACCAAGGCCATCAACCTGTTGACGGACATCGTCTTCCACAGCCAGTATCCCCAGCAGGAAATCGACAAAGAGGTGGAGGTGATCTGCGACGAGATAGAGAGTTACAACGACACACCTGCAGAACTGATCTACGACGAGTTCGAGAACCTGATCTTCAAGGGCCATCCCCTTGGACATAACATCCTTGGCAAGGCCGAACAGTTGCGTACTTTCACGACTGCCGATGCCCTCAGATTCACACGTCGCTACTATCGTCCAGATAATGCCGTGTTCTTCGTATATGGCGATGTGGACTTCAAGAAACTCATTTCCTTCCCTAAATTCTTGGACAAGCCAAGCGATAAAGCCGAGCAAGACCAAGGCTACCCCGCCCTAACGGGCACAGAAGATTGCTCCATGAAGACGCCATTGCCTACTTTTGGAGGGGAATTCATCCGCGAGATCGGTTCCCACCAAGCACATGTGATGATTGGCGCCAAGGCATATCGTTATGACGATCCGAAGCGCATGACGCTATACCTATTAAATAATATAATAGGTGGTCCTGGCATGAATGCCCGTCTGAATCTCTCGCTGCGAGAGCGCCAAGGGCTAGTCTATACCGTTGAGAGTTCAATGGCTGCCTACTCAGATACTGGCGTATGGAGCGTTTACTTTGGTTGCGACCATCACGACATCCGTCGTTGTCTCCGTCTGGTACGTCGCGAACTGGACCGTATCATGCAGAAGCCCCTAAGCGAGCGGCAACTCACGGCCGCCAAACGGCAGTTGAAAGGTCAGATCGCCATTGCCTGCGACAACCGCGAACAGTTCGCCCTTGACTTCGGCAGGAGTTACCTGCACCACGGCCATGAGCGAGACCTCGACACACTGTACCGCCGCATCGACGCCATCACGACAGAGGACATACAGAAAGTGGCCTGCGAACTCTTCCCCGCAGACCACCTCACTATCTTGATTTTTAAGTAATTGTCTATTTAACTTGCATTTTACTCACTCATTCACAACCTTTTGGATGGTGCCATCCTCGTTGTAGAACAGACGCTGCACCTTCAATGAGCGCAGATGAGTGACATCATTGGAAGGTACGCAGTCGTGATAGAACAAGAACCACTCGCCCTTATACTGTACAATGCTGTGGTGCGTCGTCCAGCCCACGACAGGATCGAGGAGCACACCCTGATAGGTGAACGGTCCGTAGGGGTTGTCACCGATGGCATAGCAAAGGAAGTGGCTGTCGCCCGTAGAATAGCTGAAGTAATACTTGCCATTGTACTTATGCATCCACGAAGCCTCGAAGAAGCGATGCGGATCACCGGCCTTCAGGGGTTCACCGTTCTTGTCGATCACCACTACTGAATGGGGAGCCTCAGCAAACTGCAGCACGTCGTCGCTCATACGAACTACGAAACTCGACAGGGCAGGTACATCGGCAGGTGCATAGAGCTGGGTCTTCTTATCAGCGGCAGGACCGAGGTCAACGCCCTCCTTCAAGTACTTGGCAGCGGGCTGGTACCACTGGAGTTGTCCACCCCAGAGACCACCGAAGTAACAGTATATCTGACCATCATCATCCTTGAAGACACTGGGGTCGATAGAGAAAGAGCCACGGATGGGATGCTCCTGGGGAATGAACGGACCTTCGGGTCTGTCGGCCACAGCAACACCGAGGTGGAACACACCATTGTAGTCCTTTGCTGAGAAAATAAGATAATACTTACCGTCTTTCTCAACGACGTCATTGTCCCACATCTGCTTCTCTGCCCAGGCCACCTGTTCCACGTCAAGGATCTTGCCATAATCAGTCACCTCGCCATTCTCCACATCTTCCATGGAGATCACGTGGTAGTCCTTCATCTGGAAGTGACCGCCATCATCGTCGAAGGCAGCACCAGCCTCCCAGTCATGGGAAGGATAGACAAACAGTTTTCCATTAAACACATTGGCAGAAGGATCTGCATAATAATCACTTGGGTAAAGATAGCGTGGTTTCATATTGCTTGACTATTAAATGATTAATTGAACAATTCACTCTCTTCTTCGGCAGCCTGAGCATCCAACCGACGACGCATGGCCAGTTCTGCCTGCATACTCTCGTTATACTCCTTCGTAATGGGGTAGAAATTCAGAGCCACGACACCAACAACGAACAGAAGGGCGGGCACGATACTCGACACCATCCTGATACCCTCCATGGCACTCTCGTTCTGCACAGACTCGTTGCCAGACACATAACCGAACATGGAAATGATGATTCCTGCAATGGCACCTCCAAAACCGAGTCCCAACTTCAGGGTCAGCACGATACCGGAGAAACAGAAGCCTGTGGCACGACGGTGATTCTCATACTCCACATGGTCAGCCACATCAGCGATCATCGCCCACAACAAAGGAACCGTCGGAGCATAGGCCAATGACTTCAGGATGTTCAGTACAAACACCAGACTAACATCCGTCGGTGAAGGAATATAGAACATGGCCGTGAAGAAAGCAGTCAGAGACAGACAAACCATGAAAGTCTTCTTCTTACCATATTTGTTGGCCAGATACCGCGACAAGCAAATCATCCCTACAAACTGAATAACGGCACTCGTCATGTTAAAGACGGAAAAACCAACAGAATACGCATCCTCCTGATCAATATTAATAAAATGAGACAGGAAATCGTATAGGGACTTCTGGTCCACATTATATTGGAAGTAGAAGTTCATGGCCGACCCCCACATGGCCAGGGTGACAAAAATACAGAACGTCAGTAAGGCCATCGAGTTCCACGACACGTCAGAGAACGTGTCCTTAATATCTGCACGTATGTTTACTTTCTGGGTTGAAGGCGGTTGGATACGCTCCTTGGACATGAAGAATGTGACAAGGAACAGACAGAAGGCAATGCAGGCATACAGGGTGATGGTCGATAGCCAGCCCTGCTGGAGATTTCCCTTTCCGAAATGATCCACCAACGGAAGGGTCAGACCCTGTACGACAAACTGAGCGATGGTCACAGCAACAAAACGAATCGTCGTGATACTGGTGCGCTCCTTGATGTCACTCGTCATCACACCGCCTAACGAAGTGTAAGGTATATTATTAAAAGAGTAGGCGGTCATGAGCAGTATATAGGAAATCGTGGCATAGACAGCCACCAGTTCCTTGTCATAGATGCCCGGATTATAGAACGCAAGGATGTAGAAAACACAGAAAGGAATAGCAGTCCAGATCACCCAGGGACGGAATTTGCCCCAACGGGTCCGCGTGCGGTCGGAGAGGATACCAACCGTCGGATCGATAATGATAGCAGAGATACTGCCTATCATCAGAATACTGCCTGCCACAGCCCCATCCAGTCCGAAGACATCTGTATAGAACTTCAGCTGGAATATCACCATCATCTGGAACACCAGATTGGCTGCGGCATCTCCCATGGAGTAGCCCAGTTTCTCTTTCAACGAAACTTTCTGTGATGTATGAATCTTCATCGCAAAATGCTGCTATTCTTTCCGTTTGCAAAGATAGTAAAAACATTTTCACCTAACATTCTGATTTGTTACAGATGTTTTTTCAAATGTTTCATCCTGTAAGAAAAACTATTTATTTGGCCATTCCAACGAAGTTTTTTTGTATTTTTGCATCACAAATCAACAAATCATGAAGAAAATCCTGTCTTTATGTGTTATCCTGTTCTTCGCCATTTGTGCTGAAGCCAAAGTGAGCATGCCCCAACTGTTTCAGTCAGGCATGATACTGCAACGCGGCAAACAGATTCCCGTTTGGGGCAAGGCAGAAGCCGGAGAACTGGTCACCATCAGGTTTAACAAAAAGCAATACGCCACCACCGCCGATCTGGACGGAAACTGGCGCATCAACCTGCCGAAGATGAAGGCTGGCGGACCCTACACGATGACGGTAGGCGACATTGTCCTCACTAATATACTCATTGGTGACGTGTGGCTCCTGTCAGGACAGTCGAATATCGACGTCCATATCGAGCGTGTCTATCCGCAATATACCCAAGAGATCGACAGATATGAGAACACTGACATCCGTCTGTTCCGGGTACAGAACGAGACCGACGCCCACGGCGTCAGGGACGACATCAAACCCACCCCCATCAACTGGAAACCCTTGAACAAGCAGAACGCCTGGCCCTTTTCCGCTGTCGGCTATTTCCTCGGCAAGAGGATGTATGAGCAGACAGGAGTGCCCCAGGGCATCATCGTCAACAGTTGGGGCGGCACACCTATCGAGGCCTGGATCTCTGCCGACTCCCTGCAGAAGGACTACCCCATGCTTGTGAAACGGGCACAGTTCTTCCAAAACGACGACTATGTGAAGGCCCAGGCTCAGGCCAACATGCAGGCAGAGCAGCAGTGGCAGAAGATACTGAGTAAAGAGGATCCTGGTATCAGTGAGAACTGGACTGCCGCAGATTTCGATGACAGCCAGTGGCAGAGCGCCAGCCAGTGGGACAGCCAATGGGCGATGTCACCCACGACCCGCCGTCCGATTATCGGTACGATATGGCTCCGTCAGCATATTCTGATCGACAAGGCCCATGCCGGCCAACCAGCCCGTCTGTTGCTCGGCACCCTCTTCGACCAGGACATCACCTATCTGAACGGTCAGGAAATCGGACATACCTACTACCAGTACCCGCCGCGCCGTTACGACATCCCCGAAGGATTGCTGCGTGAGGGTGACAACGTGATCACCGTGCGTTTCATCAATAAATACGGTATGGCGCACTTCATCCCCGAAAAGCCTTATATGCTCACCTTTGGTGACGACCGCATGAGTCAGAACCCCATGCCGACGGATATCATCCCACTCAGCGAACAATGGCAGGTACACCTTGGCACGGAGATGCCATCCTGTCCCAGTGGCGACATCTCGTTGCAGAACATCCCCACCACGCTCTATAATGCCGTGCTCCATCCGTTGGCTCCCTACGCCCTCTCGGGCATCGTATGGTATCAGGGAGAGTCGAACACAGGTAATCCCGGGTCCTACGCAGACCTGCTGAAGAAACTGATGGGATGCTGGCGCGATACTTGGAACGACCAGAAGATGCCCTTCGTCATCGTTCAACTCGCCAACTACGACGGACGTCAGCAGACGGGATTCCCCTCACCCATCACCCCCCAGACCACACCGACAAACAGCGGTTGGGCACAACTCCGTGAGGCACAGCGCACCGTGGCAGAGGCCGATCCCCGTGCAGAACTGGCCGTCATCAACGACCTCGGCGAGACCGTTGATATCCATCCCCTGCGCAAGAAGGAGGTGGCAGAGCGCATCGGTCTCGGCTTCGACCGTCTTATATATAATAATAAGGTGAAACTGTCTCCGAAGGTCGTGGCATCAGAAATTACCGACGGTAAAATCATCCTCACCCTGGATCAACCAGTGCAAGAGGGTGATGTTTATGAATTCGAGGCAGCAGCAGCCGACGGTGACAAGGTTTTCCAGAACGTGACGGCCGCCGCGAAAGACAACACGATCACCATCAACCTGCCTGATGACTTCCATCCGCAGAGTGTCGTCTATGCCGTGCGCTATGCCTGGAAAGACAATCCTCTGAAGGCTAATGTCCGTTCTCTCAGCGGTCTGCCGATGAGTTCATTCGAGATAAACGTAAACAAGTAATCATTAAAATAAAAACAAATTATGGCAACAACTAATGAAACCAAGGGCTTCTATAAGCTCTCCTGGCTCCAGCGCATCGGCTTCGGATCCGGTGACCTGGCGCAAAACCTGATTTTCCAGGTTATCTGTACTTACCTGCTGTTTTTCTACACCGACATCTACGGCCTGACGCCATCGGCAGTGGCCGTCATGTTCCTCGTGGGTAATGTGGCAAACGTGATCTGGGACCCCGTTGTGGGCGCATTGATCGACAAGAGCAACCCGCGTTACGGAAAATACCGTTCGTATCTGCTGTATGTGGGTATTCCACTTTCGGGCTTCGCCATCCTGTGCTTCTACAATGGTTTTGCACCGTCGCTGATCTATGCCTACGTGACCTATATCTCCATGCAGTTGCTCTATACGTTTATCAACGTACCCTACGGTGCCCTGAACTCTTCACTGACCCGCGACACCAACGAGATCACCATCCTCACCTCTGTCCGTATGTTCATGGCCAACCTCGGTGGTCTGGCCGTTAACTCCGGTCTGCCCCTGTTCATCGCCCTGATCGCCGGAGCACCGTCCGACAGTCTTCCGAAAGACTCTGGGGCATGGTTCACCACGATGACCATCTATGCCATCGTCGGCTTCTGCCTGCTCCTGTTCTGCTTCTCACAGTGTAAGGAGCGTGTAGTGATGGATGCTGCTGCCACTGAGACCGTGAAGGTCAGCGACCTGTGGATGGAGTTCATGCGCAACCGTCCCCTGCGCGTCCTCGCCTTCTTCTTCATCACCGCCTTTGCCATGATGTCAGTGGGTAATGCCGCCGGCGCTTATTTCATCAACAGCAATCTGCACGGTTCGGCTCAGGAACTGTCGATCTTCATGGCCCTGGGCTCGATTCCTGCATTCCTGTTCATGCCACTTGTTCCCTGGTTCAAGCGCATGGTCGGCAAGAAGAATATGTTCTATCTGTTCCTTGGTGCTGCCATCGTCGGTATGGGCATGCTCTATTTCATCTCGAAGATGGAGAGCCCCAGCATGATGATGATCTATGTGGCCCAGTTCATCAAGAGCACGGGTGTCATCGTGGCTACGGGTTATATGTGGGCACTGGTTCCCGAGGTGATCTCCTACGGTGAATACACCACAGGCCGTCGTATCTCCGGTATCGTCAACGCCCTGACGGGACTGTTCTTCAAGGCCGGTATGACCTTCGGAAGCATCGTCGGTCCTGCTGTCCTGGCTTTTGTCGCCTACGACCCCGAGGTCATCGATCAGACGCCTCTGGCTGAGGAGGGTATTCTCTGGCTGGTCTGCGTCATCCCCGCTATCCTGCTTGCCCTCGCCATCTTCATCATTTCGAAGTATGAGTTGACCGACGAGGTGATCGACGACATCAACAAGAAGATCGAGGCTCGCGAGAAATAAGCTCCGCCTCATTCCATATCTTACATGAATAAAGGCTTGCGTTTTTCGCAAGCCTTTATTCATAGCCCAAATAACACTTTCTTTGCAAAGGTTGGTATTATTATCGAGAGATTCGTTATTTCTCTTGATTATGTTTTGTTTGTTCTGTCCTTTTCCATATCTTTGCAACGGTAAAACTAATAACAGAACTACTATTTAACATGAAAAGATCATTATTGTTACTCATCCTGTCCGTCTGTATGTCATCCTATGTACAGGCCGACAACAAACTAGAGGCAGAAAGTGCGGTCTATACAGACTGTAAACTCGTTGAAGACAGCAAGTATTCGGGTGGAAAGGCCCTGGAACTTACGGAGAGTAGTGCCAAGATCACCTTTACTTACAACGCTGAAGCAGACGGTAAATACACCCTTTATATCTGTTACGATGCACTTTACGGTGCCAAAGTGGTCAATGTGACGGTCAATGGCAACACGAGTACCTTGCAGACTCTTGATAAAGTCGTAGAAGAAGCTGAGGCCGGCACATTCATTATGTCCAAAGGCGATAACACTATCGAGATTACGCCAAACTGGACCTGGTTCCGAATCGACTACATCCGCATTGACAACAGCAACAGCACCGCTGTTGAGTTTAACGTTGCCCCGACACCTGTCGATGCCAGTGCCTCAGAGGCCGCCAAGAAGGTTTATACGTTCCTTTATGACAGCTTTGGAAAGAAGACCATCTCAGGCGTCATGACCGGAGATATGGAGACCGCCAATGGCGATGTCACCCAACATGCCGATGTGAAGGCCGTCTTCGAGGCTTCTGGCAAATACCCTGCCCTTGTCGGCTTCGACTTCATGAACGCCACTGGCATCGATGAGGACAACACCTGGTACAAGGACTACACGAACCGTTCCATCGAACTAGCGAAGGATCTCTATCGTCGTGGTGGTCTGCCTGCCTTTACTTGGCACTGGCGCGACCCCAGCCGACAGACGGGTGAGTTCTACAGTGGCAATCAGGTTAAGACCCCCTGCACAGTGAAAATCTCCGAGGCCTTGAACGCCGACGGCAGTTGGAATACCTCTTCGGATCTCTATGCCTATATGATCAAGGACATCGACACCATAGCCGATTACTTCCTCGCGCTGCAGGAACTCGGTGTCGCCTGTATCTTCCGTCCGCTCCATGAGGCCAGCGGCGGCTGGTTCTGGTGGGGAACCGATGGTGCCGCCAGCTATGTCAAGCTCTACCAACTGATTGTGGATGAAATGGTGAATCAGAAAAGTGTCCACAATATCATTTGGGTATGGAACCCCAGTACTGTCGATGACGGGGACTGGAACCCTGGAGCAGACTGCTATGATGTGGTCGCTATCGATATCTACAACAATGCCTACGACTACTCCAGCAACTATGCCGCCTTCGACAAACTGAGGACACTTACCGAAGGGAAAAAACTCCTTGCCCTCTCAGAGAACGGGCCCATTCCCGATATTGATAAGGAGTTCGCCGAAGATGCTGTTTGGTCGTGGTGGATGCCTTGGTATCAAACCTGGGGTTCGAAATATGTTGACTACACCAGTTCAGAAGAATGGACCAAGTGCATGGGCGATGATCGTGTCATCACACTCGAGGACTGTTCTGCTGGATGGGGCACCTATACTGCCATCTCTTCACCAAAGGCCCTTCCCGCCACTCCTGACAGATCAGTCCTCTATGATCTCCAGGGCCATCATCTCTCCAAGGCTCCCACCAAGGGACTTTTCATCCAAGACGGCCAAAAGATTTTGAAGAAATAAGTTTGCGATAATAGGTTAATTCTTTAATCGCTTGGATTTTTGTAGATTGTTTCGTACCTTTGCAGTCAGAAATCATTATAATGACACAGATGATGGGATGACTGACAAATGAAGGATATGTTCTGTAAGTGGTGGAAAGCGGCATTGTCCGTTGTGTTTGGCATCGTGATTTTCATGATATGCCGGTTTCCTCTGTGCGCTTTGATGAACTACCACGAGCAGAGTCACCTGTTTAGATGGACGGCCTTCTATCTCCGTGATCAGTTCTCGTCGTGGGACGGATTACAAGAATATCTGGTGTCGTTTGTCACGCAGTTCTTCTACGTCGAATGGTTGGGTGCCCTGTTGGTAGCCTTACTGGCTGTCGGTATCCAGCAGGTAGTCTGGCGGTTGATGCGTCTCTTGAGGTTGGGCCATTCGTGGCTCTATCTCTTGAGTTTTGTGCCTGCCGCCTTAATGTTTTACTATGGGATGATACCCCAACACTATCGGGATAATGCTGTCTTTCGTGAGATCGTGGAATATGACTACTTGATGCGTACGCACCAATGGCAGGTGATAGCGGAAAAGTCGGTTCAGACTGTTCCCCAGAGTGAGCATGGCATACGTGTCACTAATCATGCTCTGGCGATACAGGGCAGACTGCTTGACGAGATGTTCTTTTACCAGCAGACGGGACCGAAGGGCTTGTTAGCAGACGACCAGCAACAAGAGCCACTGACTTACTACTCACTGAGTGATATCTATATGCATCTGGGGTTTATCAATGAGTCGGAGCGTCTGGCCTTCAATGCCAAGCAGTCTCTGCCTGACCACCATAAGAGCGGACGCGCCTTCTTCCGACTTGCTGAGACGAATATCATCAACGGTAACTATACGATTGCCAGGAAATACCTGAACTACCTCCGCTCTACACTATACTACGGGTCATGGGCCAGAAACTGGTTGGAAAAGTTGGGTGACGAGACCTATACAGAGGAGCAGTACGGTAACGTACGTCGCCGTCGTACGACACAGGTGAACCACCTGATTGCTCCCGATAAAAGCATCATGCTCACAGAACTGGTGCAGCAGGACAGTACCAACCGACTGGCGATGGACTATCTGCTGGCCTACGACCTGCTGACGTTGAAGCATGAGCAGGTGTTGGAACACCTGCGGTGGGGTGAGCAGTTGGGCTACTATACCCAGATAGCGCCACGGGCCGTACAAGAGTGTCTTATGGGCAGTTGGCTGCTCTTCCATCCTGATGCCACGGAACTGCCTATTCCGATCAGTAAGGATGTGTATGAGGCAACGGGCTCTATCATGAAGGCGATTGCTATGGCACGGGATTTCAATGACCCGTCATTCAATGAACCCCCTTTCTCACAGTCGTATTGGCACTATCGGATTATGGTTTTACAACAAAAATTAAGTACGACCCCATGAAACAGATCAAATATCTTTTCCTCGGAATCATTTGCGTCATAGGTTGTAACAGCCATCCTGAACAGCCCGTCGTGAGCGACCAACTTCCTGATATAGTGCCCGACTACGTGAGGGTAGAGATTCCTGATGGCATCGCTCCTCTTAATTTCTATCTGGCAGACGACAGTGTTGACCTCTTGGATGTAACAGTGATTGGCGCCAAAGGTGGAGAACTCCATGTCAATGGCGGTTATGCCGACTTCGACGTGGATGAATGGCACGAACTGACCCGTCAGAATATGGGCGACAGCCTCGTTGTGACGGTTTGTGCACGACGTGATGGCATGTGGACCCAGTATCGTTCCTTCCCAATCTACGTCAGCAATGACAGTCTGGGAGAATGGGGTGTCACCTATCGGTTGATACCTCCCGGTTATGAGGCTTGGGGACAAATGGGCATCTACCAGCGTGACCTTGCCTCGTTCGAAGAGTCGGCCATCGTTGACAATCGGCAGATGGACGGACAATGTGTGAACTGTCATACGCCCAATCGTACGCATCCCCAACTGTTTACCTTCCATGTGCGTGGACCTCATGGAGCGACCGTTGTCAGCATCGACGGTCAGACGGATGTTCTGGAACCCCAGAATAAGTCACTGGGAGGCGGTATGGTCTATCCCTACTGGCATCCATCAGGGCGATACATTGCCTATTCCACCAATAATACCCACCAGAATTTCCATCAGCGGAGTGACAGACGTGTGGAGGTGTATGACGAGAGTTCCGACATTATTCTTTATGCGCCCGACAAACATGAGATTCTATTAGACAGTATCCTGGCTTCGAAAGACGGGCTGGAAAACTATCCCGTTTTCTCTCCTGACGGAAAGACACTCTATTACTGTGCTGCTCAGCGTGTTGACAGTATATGGAAGAACTACCAGCAGGTGAAGTATAACATCTGCAGTATCGGCTTTGATCCGCAGGAGGGACGCTTTTTCGGTACTCCCGATACAATTGTCAATGCGCGTCAAGCAGGAAAGAGCGCAAATATGCCACGTGTCTCTTATGACGGACGATTCCTGCTATATACAGTCTGTGACTATGGTTGTTTCCCCGTGTGGCATCCTGAGGCCGACCTTTGGATAACTGATTTACAGAGTGGTGAGTCCTATCCGCTGACTGAGGCTAACAGTCACGATGCTGAGAGTTTTCATAACTGGAGTCTTAACTCGCGATGGATTGTCTTTACCAGTCGGCGTGACGACGGACTCTACACCAACTTGTATTTTGCGCATGTCAATGCTGATGGAAAGGTATCCAAGGCTTTCCGCCTGCCACAGCGCAACCCGAAAGAGTTTGATGCAGAGACCGTCTGTTCGTTTAACACGCCTGACTTCGCCTCGGGGCCAGTCACTATCAGTCGTCAGCAACTCTATCAAAAGATCATGAGTTCAGACCGGCAAGGTCATACGCTCATAAAACCATAATGGTTTGCTGCTCATACCACTTACATACCTAAGAAACTGTTGATGTGGCCTATGAGGGTCTCCGTTTCAGATGTAGAGTAATAGGTGGTGTTGCGGAAATAGTCGTTGTGGGTACCATCGTGACAGATAAAACGAACCACGCGCGGGTTAGTGCTCGCATCGATGGCTCCACCCGTCCATGGGTCGTTGGCTGAATAGCAGAAAATCATGTTATATTTGTTCTGCGTCTTCACCCACTGGCGGAAACTCTTCATCAGTGCGCCACCGTCCCACTGGCTGGCATAGCGACCATAGAGCGTCGATACCTCGAACTGGTGAGCGACATCGGCTGCGAGGAACCCGAAATCGTCGGTATAGCCAGGGAAACTCATTCCTTCGAGTGAAGAGAAGTCCATGCGAACGTTACCCAATTCACGAACAGCCTGCACAAAGTAAGGCATCGTAAGATCATAGGATCTCATGGACAACAGCTCGTTGTCAGAATACGTATAGGGCGACATGCCTGACGTCTCCTCATCGACATCACCATCCATATTACGCACCCTATCGTTGGCCTTGTTCACAAGGCCTATAAGTTCGTCACGAGTAAGTAACATGAACTGGGCAACATCATAGGCAGCCTGCCTTTTGTTGGCAATCTCCTCTTCGGTAGTTGCCGTAGCGAGTGCGGCATCGACATCAGGCACGAGATTGGACCACTGTTTGAAAGGAATATAACTGAACTTCTGGAACAGGTGGTTGAAATAGGTACCCAACATTCCGGCAGATGCTTTCTCGGCATCGCGTCCGTAGTCATTAATCACATTCAAATAGCTACCTGTATTCTTCAGATTGTAGAGAATCAGACAGGCTTTACACACGTCCTCGTCGCTAATGACAGCCTGAGGCATCTTACGTAAGCGCTGATAGGCAATATATTCCTGAGAACCTGCGGGATAGTCCTTACCACATTCGTCGTAAAGGTACTGTCCCACCTTGGGGTCATCACAGCTTGCTGGAGTCGCTTCGAGGAAGGGCGCACAGAATGGCATGTAGAGATCGATGTCATCCCAGCCATACTTGTCGCTATAGTAGGCATAGAGCCCGGTGGTGATACCATCCTTGCTGACACCCGTGCTACACCACTTGCCACTGTTCTTGAAGAAAGTCTGCTTCAAGTAGTCGATAATGGCGTGAAGATCTTGCGCTTCCTGGTCGGCATTGAAATAGGTAAAATCGAGATTATCGAAGGGTTCTGGCAGCGACTTGTCAAAGTAGCGATGTTCCACATACACCGTATTAGCGTTCAGAAGTTTCGTCAACTCAGGTATAATCGTGCGAACAAGCTCTCTGGGCATATTATAGCCGTGAGTATAAAGCACCACAGGAGCCGTCAGGTCTTTCGCAGCGTTTAGACGGATGCGCACCTGCTGCTTGAAGGTTCCCTTCGAGGCATCGTAATGGTCAACAAGCTGATCGAAGAAGAAGGTGTAATAGCGGCAGGTCTCACCCGTTGCTTGAGACGTAAAGTCCTCTACTTTTACATCGGTAAAACCAATCGTGGTGAGATTCTGCGAATACTCGTCGCTGAGGGGTTCCTCTGGCTCTGGCTCATTTTCCTCTTCCTGTTGTGGCTGTTCTCTAACTGGCGTGATGTCGGTCATCTCGTCGCTCTCCGCACAACCTATAGTAAACATGCTGAGGCCAACGGCCACTGACAGTATGAATATCTTGCTATATTTTTTCATGATTCTATTGTCTTTTAAAATGATGACGATATATCGATATTACGATAGTTTTTTAATTGCCAGTTCTGACGTACTGCAGGGCGCGGTCGAGTTGGGTGTCGCGGCCAATGCCCGTGGGGGTGTTGAACGCATTCTCATCGAAAGCCACCTCAATACCAGGCGAGATACCTACACCTTCAAGCTGCTCCTTGTCCATCGTAAACGAAGCGAGCGAAGGCACATAGCCATACACGGGAGTTACATCTCGTATGCCAATGTGTCCGGCATAGTTCGTCGAGTTATACTCATTATCGACAAGTCCACAAAGACCGCCGTGCGAACGCTTACCGATGAGTTTACCGTTAGGCATCAGTCTCACCACCTGTGCCGTCATCTCTGCCATACTTACCGAACCGCTGTTGATGAGCAATACTACAGGCTTGTCATCGACAATCTCGTGTTCGTCCTCCATGGTTAAAGCAATGGCTGGCATAAGTGGAGAATAGTCGTAACGCCCCGTTCCACGCTTAAAGCGATTGTAGCCATACTGAAAACCGCCTGAAGGTAGCAGCGCACCAGCCACAAACTGGGCATCGCTCATCATGCCGCCACCATTGCCGCGCACATCGATGATAACACCTCCCAGCGTTCCTTCCTTATGGAGTTGCTGAATGGTTTCGAACCATGAATTCCACACTCTCCAGATGCCATAGACATGATTGAAGGTGGCAGCATTGTTCAGATTAAAAATGGACTGGGCATATACTTCATTGATATAAGGTGTCAGGCTAAAATCGCTAAAATAGAAGTAGGCGATATTGCCTTTCAATAATGCGAACTTCACACTGATCGCCATCTTGATAAAGGCGTTGTCGATAACATCGAAGCCTGGCACTTCAAGGTAAGAATACCTTTCGACAAGTGAGTTGAAGGCAGGTATGCCCTGTTCTGCATTTGGTTGTGATAATACTTCCAACAGTTGAGTACTCAAATCGGACAAAGACCGACGTTGGAATATCTCCATTTCTGTCGGGAGGGGCTGATTCATCAACTGCAACAGTCTGTCTTCAATCCACATCATGCCCTGTCCTGGTGTGTTGCGGAATCGATCAACCAAATCAGTCCACAAAGTACTATACTCCAAGCAGACGGGTTGTCCGTCGGAAGTCTCGATTTCGCCATTGGCTGGGTTGGTATAGTAAGAAATGTTGGGCTTATATTTTTTAACAATTTCGGCGTCATCGCGCGAAGCATTGCGTATTGAAGAAGGAACGCAGACCACATTATTGCCCGTAACATGATTCTTCCAAAGCATGGCGAAATGGCCATCGTGCAGAGGCGAAAGCACCTTGTTGAGCAATTCCTTCACCTCATCGTCTGTGACGGGAATCGAGTCTTCGCGCTCATCGAGGGCCTCGAACTGAGGCAGGTATTCGTCGTAAACGGCATCCCAGTCGAGTCCCTGTTCCTTTTCATAGTCCCAAAGGGCATAATACTGGTTCAAACCGTTCCACGTAACCTTGAACTTACCTGCAAAACTATACTCAGCCGCTCCAAACGCGAGTTTATCATTGTGGTCATAAGGCAGCAGAACATCATTTGTCTCACGGCACGAACTAACCAACAACATCAGGAGCGCAGCTCCAATCATATATATCTTTTTCATGATTCTTCTATTTTCGTTATGAAGTTATATCGTTATCACGACACATTATTAAAAAATATAATACGCTCCCAATTGTATGGCAGAAGTATTATTGTAGCGATAGTCCTTCACACGCATGTACTGCTTGCGCGTACTGGTGGTGCTGTAGTAGTAGCGGGCTTCAGCCTGTAGTGCCCAGTGCTTGCAGAGACGATACTCTACACCTACGCCACCCACGAAACCACAGTCCCAACGCTGGTCGCGCTCGCTATCGAACTCCAGTTTCTCGCTGAAATCATAACTATGTTCAGAGAACATGTTCGTATCGCCACCCCTACGACTGCTGTTCAGCCAGTAGCCGGCATAGGCACCCAGATTGCAGAATCCGCGTATCTTCTCACCGCCAAAGTTGAACGAAGCCATCACGGGCAGTTGCAGATAGTTGTTACGGTACTTGTAATGGACATCAGACAAGACTGTACGATACTGGAGGTAGTTCTTCTGCATCCAATTAAAGTCGGCGCGAACGCCCAACCAGTTAGTGAAATCATACTGTCCCGTCACACCGACAGTAGCGCCCCAACGGCCTTGCATACGGAAGTCATCCATGTACTGTAGATCCATAGAGTGAACGTTGTAGTCGGCACCTGCCGTTACACCCACTCTCCACTGTGCATTGGCTGTCAGAACTGTCATAAGCGCTAATGCCAACATAAGCATCTTTCGTTTCATCATAGTTTTTGGGTTTTGAAAATCCACGCTGCAAATATACAAAAAACAATAGGAATCTCCAAAGAAAAATGGAAAAATAATCCATTAAAAATTTGGTTCTTCGCTCGATTTGCACTATCTTTGCATCGTGATTCTGAAAAGAGTCACCCGTAAAGGTGCACTTAGCTGTGCTTAATTGGGAACTGGGGTGTGAATCCCCGACTGTCCCGCAGCAGTGAACTCCATTATGGCTCCTAAGCATAAACGCCATTAAGCTTCGCTTGATAGCGTTCACGCTCTGCAAAGCTCGAATACATTCGGCTTTGCTCTCGC
The DNA here is from genome assembly GCA_017547605.1 of Prevotella sp. Taxonomy (GTDB): domain Bacteria; phylum Bacteroidota; class Bacteroidia; order Bacteroidales; family Bacteroidaceae; genus Prevotella. The sequence goes on along the minus strand of JAFYPG010000163.1, from coordinate 2,221 downwards.
TAAATCACGCCATTGAACATTTGTTCGAGAAGGCGCTTGGGAGTGGAGGAAAGTCTGAAGACCAGCCTTTTTCGGTTAAAAAGCCGCTACACCACGATGTATGGTGTCGGTAGGCGCAATTTTAATTTTTGTGGGTTATGAAACATGAATCAATCGTCGTCGTGTACGACAGTTGTCAGGCTATTGCAGAGGAGATAGCCGACAAGTTGGGTGCTGAGACTGTCAGCGTCCAGAGTATGAACAACAGGCAGATCGAAAACTCTCAGAGTTTCGTCCTTGCCGTCGAATTTCAGTCTGCGGGTCAACTGACTCCCCATTGGCTGTACGCATTTCTGAACCTTCACGCAGTCAGTCTCAAAGGGAAAAGAATCGCCGTATTCGTAACTTTGGGAAACAAACATGATGACGATCATGTGGCCAAAGAGTTCTGCGACAAACTCAAAGAAAACGGGGCTCACATCGTTGGCGAACTGCAATACACAGGTACCCCCGAATGGAACCTTGACAATTGGGTATGCGCCATATCACCGAATCTCTAACCCTTCAAAACCTTACCATTATGATATACATTATCATCGTAGCCCTCGAGTTTCTGTTTGCCTTCGTCGGTGTCGGCCTGCTCATCAGGCACTACAACCATAAGGCGTAGAGATAGTTCTTAGGGTCAATTATAATGAGCTTAGGCGTATGTTTGCCTAGGCTCTTTTTTTCATCAATAGGATTATATCGACATCACAATAGAGAATATATGTATTCATTTCAATAAAATAGAAAAAAATACAGAAGAAGTTTGGAAGTTATTGTTTTTTTTATTTTCTTTGCACAATAAATTACCAAAATGAAGAAAACCACTATTCTCTCCTTAGTCCTCTGTGCTTGGATAAGCACTATGGCTCAATCAACATCCACGCTATTCGACAACGGTTGGCAGTTTACGCGTGAAGGAAAAACTGTCAGTGTCAACTTGCCCCATGACTGGGATATCTACGAGGCTCCCGATCCTGCAACAGGTGCCACAAAGGAAGGTGGCGGCTGGTATCCCGGTGGCAAGGGTGAATATCGCAAGACGTTTAAGACGCCCCATGCAGAAATAGTAAGACTTCATTTTGAAGGAGTATATCAAAAGGCAGAAGTCTTTGTGAACGGACAGAAGGCTGGACAGCATGCCTATGGTTATACACCATTCACAGTAGATATCACACCTTATCTATATAAGGACAAGCGGGATAATGAGGTGCTGGTCAAGGTGAACAACAGCGAGCAGCCCAATTGTCGCTGGTACTCAGGCTCTGGCATTTACCGTCACGTGTGGTTACAGACCAAAGGACAGCAGTACATTGACGAACAGAGTCTAAGTGTTACGACACCAGACATCCACACGGTAAACATCAAAGCCGAGGTTGTGATGAAAGATGGATCACGCAAGCCCATTGCGAAGACACTGCATGTGGAGAACCCGCACTTGTGGACACCTGACGATCCTTACCTGTATCATACAACCATCGAGGCCGAGGGCGATGTGTTACCCGTCACTTATGGCATCCGTACCATTGAGTATTCGGCTGAGAAAGGCTTTTTGCTCAACGGCAAGCCACTGCTCATCAACGGTGCCTGCCTGCATCACGACGACGGTGTTCTGGGCGCGATGGCCTTCGATGCGGCAGAGATACGCAAAGTGAAACTGATGAAAGAGGCTGGCTTCAATCTGATTCGTACAGCCCATAACCCAACGACACGCGCTTTCCTCGATGCCTGCGATTCGCTGGGAATGCTCGTCATCGGCGAGGCCTTCGATGGCTGGCGCACAGCCAAGAACCCCTACGATTATTCTACACTCATCGATTCTTGCTATCGCGAGGATATCCACGCTATGGTGCTGCGCGATCGCAACCATCCCAGTATCATCTGCTGGAGTATCGGCAACGAGGTGATAGAACGTAAGGACATCCGCGTCGTCACCACAGCGCGCCACCTGAAGCAGGCTATTCTGGATGTGGACAACACGCGCCCTGTGACAGAAGCCCTGTGTGCGTGGGACGACGATTGGGAGATATACGACCCACACTTCGAGGTGCTCGAGATAGGCGGCTATAATTATATGATCCATAAGCATGCCAGCGACCATCAACGCAACCCCAATCGCGTGATGTGGCAGACAGAGAGTTTCCCGCGCGATGCGTTCAAGAACTGGGCATTAGTGAAGGAGTATCCCTACGTCATT
>JAFYPG010000162.1 GCA_017547605.1 Prevotella sp. | reverse complement strand
GCGGAAGGTGCTGAAGAGGTAGCAATGTGTTTCTCTGAGATGGAAAAGAAAGAGTCTTGGCAACTGCCAAGGCTCTTTCTTTTTTTTTTAGTAAGTCATTTTCGGCTCAAGTTCCTTGGCTTGGTCGATCATCTTCTGTACCTCTGCTATAGAGGGTACACGGCCACAGATGTTGTACTGGGCGTTGATCTCCTCCAACTTCGGCTGCAGGTTCTCTGCCACACGGTGACGGAACTCCTTCACGGTATCCACACCAGCCTTCTCCAACAGTTCTGAGAACTGGGGACCTACGCCATTGATACGGAACAGGTCGGCATGGTTCGTCCAGCGTAGAATCAGTTTCTCGCTGATCTCCGTTGCGTCAGCCAAAGCCTTGCGGCCCTTGGGGTCAGCACACTTCTCGAGCAGTTCACTTACCTTGTTGATACCTGCGGCTGTCAGCTTTTCAGCATAAACGTCGCCTACACCTTCGATGTCGATAATCTTGTAATCCATAATCTTGAAGTTTTTAGTTGACTGTAAATAGGGTTTGTTGGGGCAAAGATACAAAAATTCCTGAATAAACGGTGAATTATGTGGCTTTTTTTGTATTTTTGCAACAAAATAGTGAAAGTGATGATGATAGCCTTATATATTTTAATAGGTATAGCGGTAGGCGCTGTGGTGCTCTACCTGTTGATGGACCGTAAGATGGACGCCCTCCGTATCGCCGGGGGACAGAAAGATATTGAACTCTCGATGAAGGGTGAGCAGTTGAATGCCGCCACAAGTCGCGTGAACCATCTGGAGGAGGAGAACAAGACACTCCATGCCAAGGCGGAGACGCAAGGCAGGGAACTGGAACTGGTGCGCGAGCAGATGGGAGAGGAACTGAAGCGGCGCGACGAACAGTTCCAGGAACAGCTCCGTACAGCCCGTGAACAGTTGCAGAATATGGCGCAGCAACTGATGGAGGCCAGTGCCTCCAAACTGAAAGAGCAGAACACGGAGGCGATGACGGGTATCACCCAACCGCTGAAGGATGCCATCGCCAACATGCAGAAGGCCATCAATGAGAACCAGAAGGAGAGTGCGGCCCACTCGGCTTCTTTCCGTGAACAGATGTTACAGATGATGCAGCAGACCCAGCAACTCGGTGAGAAGACGGAGGGGTTGGCTAATGTCTTGCGTCGCGACAATAAGGTGAGTGGCAACATGGGTGAGATTATCCTCGGGGATCTGCTGGCCAGTCAAGGTCTCACGGAGGGCATCCACTACGAGGTACAGGCACGGCTCCGAGACGAACTGGGGCGTCCGCTGAAGAATGACGAGACGGGTAAGGAGATGCAGCCAGACGTGATCCTGCACTATCCGCAGGGTCAGGATGCCATCGTCGATTCGAAGGTGTCGCTCGTGGCCTACGAGAAATATGTGAATGCAGAGACACCCGAGGAAAAGGAGCGTTACCTGCAGGATCATATCAAGAGCGTGCGTCAGCATGTGAACGAACTGGCCCGCAAGGACTATTCGAAGTATATCAAGAACGGGCGTGAGACGGTGGATTTCGTCATTATGTTCGTGCCCTTCGAGTCGTCGCTGCAACTGGCACTGGCCAATGATCCCACGCTCTGGCGCGAGGCCTTTGAGAAGAAGGTGTTCGTGACGGGTGAACAGAACCTGCTCGGCATCCTCCACATGATCCATATCGCCTGGGTGCAGAACCAGCAGGCTGAGAATCAGGAGAAGGTGTTCGGACTGGCAGAGCAGTTGCTGGACCGTTTAGGCGACTTCGTGCAGCGCTATAATGACCTCGGTGAGAAACTTCATAAGGTACAGGAGGCCTACGACAGCGCAAACAATAAACTGATCACTGGTCGTCAGAGTGTGGCACAGAAGGGACGTGAACTCGTTGATCTGGGTGCCAAGGAGAATGCGAACCGTAAGATCCCCATGCCGGAGGTGGGACTGGAATAAAAGGTAATTAGGAATTAGAAATTAGGAATTAGTAATGATGATTACCTTGGTGTCGGAGGAGATATGGGAGTTTGACCTGGAGGCGGCGCTGAAGGAGATTTCGGAGCAGCGAAGGGAGCAAGCCCTGAAGTTCAAGCACGAACAGGGGCGGCGGCTCTGTGTACTCGCCTATCAGTTGCTGAAGCAGGGGCTGCGCGAGGCATACGGTATCACGGAGAATCCCGTCTTTGAATACAACGAGCACGGCAAACCCTCCATCGTCGGCCATCCCGAGATCTTCTTTAACCTCAGCCATTGCAAGGAGGCGGCCGTCTGTGTGATCCACGACCAGCCCATCGGCGTCGATGTGGAAAGTATCCGCGAATATAAAGAAGGACTCGTCCGTTATACGATGAACGATGAGGAGATTCATCAGATAGAGTCCTCTGAGAATCCTGCCGCTGCCTTTATCCGTTTCTGGACGATGAAGGAGGCCACGATGAAACTCATTGGCACGGGTATCAGCAACGACATGAAAACCGTGATCGACACACAGCGCTATCAATATACTACTGTAGAGAAGGATAGTTATATTTATACGGTCTGTGAGAATCGTGATTAAAGGCTGATCTTTGTGGTGAACTCAAATGTGAAGGGACGTATGAACGTTCCCGACATGACGTAGTTCTCATAAAGTGTCGGGTCTGTTATCAGGTCGGCGGCAGTGATCTTGCCGCTGGCACCTTTCTGATTGAGGATGTTTACCACGCTGGCGGCAAAACTCAAATGACGGTTGAGTTTATACTCCACACCTCCGAAGGTCTCCCAGCGTCCGTTGAAGTACAGCGTGTTGGTCTTGTTCACGTACTGCCTGCTGAAATACCGGGCACTTAGCCATACGCGCCAGTCGCCGAAATGGTAACTGGGTTCGATCTCCAGTTCCATCTTTGAGAGGGCGGTGATGGTCTTGTCGGTGAAGTTGTATTCCTCCGTCACACCGTCGCTGAAGGTGGGGGTGATCTTGAAGTTCTTATACCTGGGGTCGCGGATAGTGAACATCACATGGATGCTCAGACCGCTGGTAGGGGTGATCATGGCGTCTGTCAGCCAACCGAGTGTGGCCATGTCGTAGTAACAGGAGGGGGTGAACGACTCGATCATGCCTGCCTTCATGTCGCCCACGTCTTTAGTCAGCACATGGCTGAGGTTGGGGCGCTCCTCCGAGTTCTTCATGGTGATGTAGGTCATCTGCGAGGTGAGGTCTATCCATTTGTTCTTCCAATAGATGCCGCCCCTGAAATAACTGGTAGGCATACTTTCCTG
>JAFYPG010000161.1 GCA_017547605.1 Prevotella sp. | reverse complement strand
GCTGAGGTGGATAGTGTGATGGCCGACTCCCCTGCCGCTGGCATCGGCCTGCAACAGGGCGACAAGATCGTCGCCATCAACGACAAGCCCGTTGATAGTTACAACGAGTTCGTTGACCAACTCGGCATCCTCGAAGATATGATGACAGGCGCCAAGACATCTGCCGACAGTCTGAAGATCCGTACGGCCACCATCGTCTATCAGCGTGGCGAGACGAACGATACCGTCAGTGTCACCCTCACCCCTGAACTGAAACTGGGCTTCTTCGTGAAGACCGTGGCAGGCATCTACGAGCCCGTCACCAAGGAGTACGGTTTCTTCGAGAGTTTCCCCGCTGGCATCAAGTACGGCTGGAACGTGCTGGCTGGCTATGTGGGTGATATGAAATACGTGTTCACGGCCGACGGTGCGAAGTCACTGGGCGGTTTCGGAGCCATCGGCAGCCTCTTCCCCCCGATGTGGGACTGGTATATGTTCTGGAAGATGACGGCCTTCCTGTCGATCATCCTTGCCTTCATGAACATCCTGCCCATCCCCGCCCTCGACGGTGGTCATGTGCTGTTCCTGATCTACGAGATGATCACGCGGCGCAAGCCCTCAGAGACCTTCATGATCCGTGCCGAGTACGTCGGCTTCGGCATCCTGATCCTGCTGATGGTCTATGCCAATCTTAACGATATCCTGCGCTGGCTGGGCTACATGTAAGCTATGTTCGTAGTGATGATGACACTGTTTGCCCTCCTCGTAGTAGGCTACGTGGCGGGCAAACTTGGTTATTTAGGCGGCGACTTCGACAGACAGTTGTCGAGGTTGGTCATCAACATCACCTGTCCTGCGCTGATCCTCTCCTCAGCGATGAACGGCGAACTGCCCGACCGTCAGTATATCCTGCCGTTATTAGGCATCAGCGTCATCACCTACGTCCTGCTGACGGGCGTGGCCTTCTGGCTGCCCCGCTACCTGACACGGAGGCAAGAGGAGGAGGGCACCGTGGGCTTCGCCATCATGTTTGGCAACGTGGGGTTCATGGGCTATCCCGTCGTGGCCTCGCTCTTCGGCCATCAGGCCGTGTTCTACGCTGCCGTACTGAACGTCATCAACACCTTCGCCGTCTTCACCGTCGGCACCATGCTCATAACAGGGAAGAATGAGGTGGAAGGTGCGCACTTCCAGAAGAAGGTGCTCTACTCCACCCCGATGCTGGCGGCCTACCTGACGATGGCCATCGTGGCGCTCCGTATCGACAATATCCCTGAGGTGATCAGTCAGCCGTTGACCATGTTGGGCGACATCACCGTACCAGCCGCCCTGCTCATCATCGGCTCGTCGATGTCGCAACTCTCCCCCCGCGCCCTACTTGGTAACCGCACCGTCTATATCGCCACCGTGATGCGTCTGGTGGTCGTGCCCCTGGCATTGTTCTTCCTTTTCAAGGCCATCGGCTTCTCCGAGATGGTGAACCATATCAACACCGTCGTCATCGCCATGCCCGTCGCCACCTACGGCACCATCCTCTGTCTGCGCCACGGCAAGGACGCCACGCTGATGACGGAGGTGACCTTCATCACCACCCTCTTCTCGATGGTGACGATCCCCCTGCTCGTACTACTTTTCCCATAAGCAGATAGACGGCGAAGATGATCACATAGACCATCACCGTCTGAAGCATTGTTGGGTGCAGGCTGATGCTGGCGCCAGGGATGGTGGCTATCATAGCGAGGACTTTATTCAGCAAGCCCGCCACATATAATAATAGGTACGCGAGGGAGGGGAAGATCAGCACCACAAGCGCGAGCCAGAGAATCACGGTGGCAGCAGGTATGACGATGAAGTTTGTGAGGAGGAAATAAGTGGAGAATCTTCCAAAATAGTAAGCAGTCAGCGGGGCAACGCCTATCTGAGCCGCACAAGAGACGGCCACCAACGACCACAGCCGTCTTCCGAACAGCGGCACCCACAGCAGGATGGATGCTACCGCGACAAACGACATCTGAAAACCCACGTCGAACAATGACAGCGGATTCACCATCAGGAGGATCATAGCCGTAAAGGCCAGCGTATTCAGCGACATTTTCTCACGACGCCCCAGCGTAAGCAAGGCGTAGGTGGTCAGCATCACGGCTGAGCGCATCACACTGACAGACATCCCCACGAGAAAGACGAACGCCCAGATGGCAAGGATGATGAGTATCTGCGAAATCATCCGCCAGCGCCTGCCCACGACCATCAGCGACAACAGCATATAGATGATGCCCAGATGCAGACCGCTCAGTGCCAACACATGCGAGGCTCCTGTCACAGCATATACGTCCTTTAATTCCTGCGTCAGTGCAGACTTATCACCCAAGGTCATAGCCGCCACCACGGCATACGGTTCGCCATCGAGGCCGTGAGAAGCGAACCGTTCAAGCAACTGACTGCGCTGCTTCAGAAAGTATAGCCGCGTGCGCTCTAATCGTGAGAGGTTTCTCAGGGAAATCTCTGCTTTCTGCCACTTCCAACTTGGCACGAAGGTCGAGCCCGTAAAACCATGAACCTCCAAGTATCGCCGATAGTCGAATGTCCCTTGTCGCCAATCACTGTTTTCCCTGATCCGCGACTGAATGCGCAATCCGTCACCAATACACAATCCCCTACTCCGCTCGTCCTTATAGAGGTAGCACTTCAATTTCCGATGATTGCCCGTCAACAGGATATCCACCGCCATCGTCTTAGGTTTTTCCACGGGTTCGCTCAGCACCACCGCCTCATAACACACCTCTCCCTCAGGCCAATCCACACTTAATGTCTCTTTCTGTCGCTGCATCATCAAGGCTCCCAGCACTAAAAAACAGCCACAAAGTGCCACTGATTGCAGGTTTTCGTAGCGCCACATCAGCAAAGTCACTGCCAAAACACATAAAAACACTGGCAATAGCGGCATCATGGGCAGCATGTCGCCAACAATAATCCCTGCCATCAGACTGACGACAACTTTCACTAATGGGGCATTTTCAAGCAATTTGTTTTCCATACCATTCGATTTAACGCTGCAAAAATACACATTTCTCGTCAGAATGCCAAAATTTAGAGCCACGAAATTTCCAAGCGGGGCCTTTAAATTTTCAAGCGGGGCCTTTAAATTTTCCTACGGAGCCTTTAAATTTTCCTGCGGAGCCCCCGTATTCAGGAAATATCCTCACATCTAAGGAGAATAGTCCAATCATCTAAGGAGAATAGTCCAATCATCTAAAGAGAATAGTCCTCCTTGTTGCAATGTTGCATTGTTGCAATAAGGACTATCCTACCCTATAAAGATAATAGTAGTGATACTATTACAGAATTATGATAAATAGAATGTATTATTCTATACTACTATTTACTATTATACTCCTTACGGCAACATTGCAACATTGCAACGCACCGTGACAACAATCTCAGGAAACTACACCTGATCATCACAGTTCACAGTATCACAGTTTTCTTAAGCAAAGGGTGGGGAAAGTTATTTCCTCACCTTTTTAATGCAAATTGTTTGGAGATATCAGGGAAAGTCACTACCTTTGCAGCGATATCTTTTGTTCAACTATTAAATTTAAGGATTATGAAAAAGAAAAGTATCAGACTTCTGAGGGTTAAACGCGAATTCCTTTCCTGTACCCATTTCTTAAAAAGGAATAAATTTCTTCTAATTATTTGTTAGATTGTAATTAATTCCTTACTTTTGCAAATGAAAACGATTAGAGAGACTTATCATTCTGACGAGTACGAAGCGTATTACGACAGTTTGGAGGATGAATAATATGGTGAAGATTGACCAAAAGAAATTAGCGAAACTGACCACGGGATCAGAACATCTCAGACAAAAGTATGGTCAGGAGGGATCTGAGAACCGCAGGGAATTTGAGGCGAAGGCTGAAGCTTGGTACTATGCGGAACTGCTCAGGGACGAGCGGAAACGACAAAAACTAACGCAACAAGATCTGGCAGACAGGATAGGGAAAAAACGTGAATATGTATCTGCTCTTGAAAGAGGTACGACAGACATGCAACTCTCTACCTTTCTGCAGATTGCCTATGCCTTGGGGTTAAGGTTTTCTTTGGTAGTTGGATGATTGCCTTTACAGGAACACGTCAGGATCAGTCGAACTATTGTGTATATTGTAATTGAATTGTGATGAAAAGAATTTGGATTTTATTATTGTTTGCATCGATGGTATTAGGAATGCAAGCGCAGAAACAAATCTCATATATCAAGAACGATGGTGCTTGGTATCAGGTTTATGATGAGAGCGGGAAGAAGATTGCGACCCTTTCAAAACAATCCGTTGGAGAGGTTGTCGGATGGGGCTCGGAATTCTTTGTCAGTCTTGACGGGAACTGGTATAAAACCTATGATGCGACTGGAAAGAAAATAAGTACACTCAGTAAAATGCAAGTGGGTGAAGTGATTGGCGTTTCTGGCAACACCTTTACCAGCAAAGATGGCTACTGGATAAAGATTTACGATAAGACAGGCAAGAAGATCGATACCCACTCTGCGCAATAATGTACCAATAATTGCATTTTCTTGGGCCATTTTGCTTTTATTCTGAGAAATCTTTTGTAAATTTGTG
>JAFYPG010000160.1 GCA_017547605.1 Prevotella sp. | reverse complement strand
TATCAGGTGGTTATTGCCGCGGGGTCCCACCTCTTCCCATTCCGAACAGAGAAGTTAAGCCCGCCTGCGCCGATGGTACTGCAATGCAATGCGGGAGAGTAGGAAGCCGCCGTCTTTTTTCAAGGTGAAGCCCTGAGTCAGCAGTGATTCAGGGCTTTTTTGTATGCTATATTACGTTAATCTTCCAAAAACATGCTTTCATTTCATTGAATATTTGTATATTTGCGCTATGGATTGGCTCAAGTATCTCTTTGTATGGCTAAGCAGATTTAACCACAGTCGTGGTTTTGGTATCCAGTCGCCTTCGGACTACTGGCTGGTTCGCTATGTGATAAACGAGCACTGGCCCTATTATCAGTATGAGGAATTGGGGAGAAATGACGACTGGCTGACGAGAAAACTAGGACGACTCTATTTTCGTTTAACTAATTGGCGACAGCCGACTGTTATTGAGAGCGATGGTTATCGGGATTATTTGCAGGCAGGGTGTAAGCGGGCTGTGTTTGGTGAATCATCGGAGATGATAAGGATGACACTGGATGGTGATTATCGTCATTATCTCTCTTCTATATATAATAAGGTGATGGATGATTCGATACTAATTGTAGAAGGAATAAGTCGTGATGCTGACTTCTGGCAGGAATTGAGAGATGATGAAAGGGCGCGAGTTACTTTCGATCTATATTATTGTGGGATTGTATTGTTTGATAAAAAGAGACATAAGCAAAACTATATTATTAATTTCTAACCGACAAACGTAAATGAAGATAACGAAAGTTTATACCCGGACGGGTGATAAGGGAGAGACTAGTCTTGTGGGGGGCGTGAGAATCAAGAAGAGTGATATTCGTTTGGAAGCCTATGGGACTGTTGATGAATTGAGTGCTCAGTTGGGTATGCTCGTGGCGATGATGGAGGAAGGAGAAGAACGGCAGTTCATCATTCGGGTTCAGAATAACCTTTTCAATGTATGTACCCATCTGGCCACTGACCAGAGCAAAACCCCTCTTTACCCTTCGGCTCACCTTGCAGAGGGCGAGATTCCGCAGATAGAAGAACGTATTGACAAACTGATGAAAATGCTACCAGAGCGGCAGGGCTTCGTCTTGCCTGGAGGAACGACTACAGCAGCACAGGCGCATATCTGTCGGACGGTTTGCCGACGGGCGGAACGACGTATCGCAGCCTTGGCGGAGGTGGCTCAGATCGGAGCGGAGATGCAACAGTATGTGAATAGATTAAGTGACTATCTCTTTGTCTTGGCAAAAATAATAAATTTTAACGCGGGTGTGAGTGAAATTGTCTGGCAAAATGTTTGCAGATAGGAAATAAATGATTACTTTTGCGCCCAAATTAAAAAACGAATATAACCAAAGACTAAGAATATGTATTGGACACTGGAATTGGCGTCAAAATTAGAAGATGCGCCTTGGCCTGCTACCAAGGACGAGTTAATTGATTATGCAATACGTTCTGGTGCACCTCTGGAGGTGCTTGAGAACCTGCAAGAAATAGAGGATGAGGGTGATGTGTATGAGAGTATCGAAGACATCTGGCCTGATTATCCTACCAAAGAAGATTTTCTCTTCAACGAGGATGAATATTAGCGTGTCTAATTAACTTTAGGCATTTGAATACCAACGAGATAAAAGGTGATGATCCTTTTGTCTCGTTGGTATTTTTGGTTTTAAAGCGGAAGGTGATACTGGTGGGCCTGATATGCCATGTTAATAGGATTTAATGATTTTAAATTTTATCGAAGAATTAGTTTTTGAGATCTGCCAACTGTAAATTTTTGTCTATTTTTCTTTCTTATTATGGATAAATGCAGTACTTTTGCAGACGGATTCTAATGGTAATTCATGATGAGTATGAAGATAAAAACATTATTAATGACAGGTCTTATGGTTTTAGGGCCTGCAAACCTGAGTGCTCAAAAGCAATGGACACTGCAGGATTGTATTGACTATGCAATGGACAACAACATTACGCTCCAGAAGTCGAAGTTACAGAAACAGTCGGCAACTGAAGACTTGAAGGGCGCTAAGGCAGCATTATTGCCGACACTAAGTGCATCGACCAATCAGAGTTTGGGTTATCAGCCTTGGAAGGATGCTGGTATTGCCACGGTGACAAATGGAACGGTGAATACAAAGATTGATAAGACTTCTTACAACGGCAGTTACTCGCTGAGTGGACAATGGACGGTGTGGAACGGGAATCGTAATATCAACACTGTCAAGCTTGACAAGTTGGCAGAAGAGGAGGCTGAGCTTTCCACACAGGAAACAGCCAATAGTATTCAGGAGCGCATAGCCCAACTTTATGCCCAGATTCTATATCTGGCTGAGAATGTAACGGTAAATGAGCAGATGTTGGAAACAAGTAAGCGGAATGAGGAGCGGGGACAAGAGATGGTCAGCGTTGGCAAGATGTCGAAGGCTGATTTGGCTCAGTTATCAGCTCAGCGTGCCAACGACGAGTATAATATCGTGGAGGCAAAAAGTCAGCTGATGAACTATAAGCTTCAGTTGAAACAGTTGTTGGAGATTACTGATGAGGAACAGTTCGATGTGGCCATTCCCGAGATTAGTGACGAGCGGATCTTGGCAGAGATCCCTTCCTTACAGTCTGTCTATGAGCAGGCCTTAATGAGCCGTCCTGAGATTGAGCGTTCACAACTGGCTATCAAGAGCAGCGACTTGAACGTCTCTCTGGCTAAGGCAGGATGGATGCCCAGTGTTAACCTGACAGGTGGTGTGACCACTTCCACTAACTCTTTGGCATCCAATGGTTGGGGTACGCAGATGAAAACCAATACCAATGCTTCCCTTGGCCTCGGTGTGAGTGTGCCTATTTACGATGGGCGTTCTACAAAAACAGCCGTGAACAAGGCTAAGATCCAACAACTTCAAGCACAACTTGACCTTCTGGACCAGCAGAAGACTCTCTATAGTGATATCCAGCAATATTGGCTGAATGCCCTAACGAACCAGCAGAAGTACAAGGCTGCCGCCAGTAGTGTGGAGAGCGCACAGCAGAGTTACGACCTACTTTCCGAGCAGTTCCGTCTTGGGCTGAAAAATATTGTGGAACTGATGACGGGCAAGGATAACCTGCTCTCAGCCCAACAGAACCAGTTGCAATCGAAGTATCTGACGCTCTACAATCAACAGATGCTCCGTTTCTATCAGGGAGGGGAAATTAATTAAGATAATAATAGTAAAAAAGGAAATGATATGAAGAAGATTAGTAAGAAGGGATGGATTGGTATCGGTATAGTCGCCGTGCTGATTGTTGCTTGGTTCCTCCTGAGAGGTGGAAAGAAAGAAGAGATGGTGTCGTTTGATACAGCAAAGGTAGAGAATACCAATATTCAGACTAGTATCACGGCTACAGGAACCATTGAACCGGTGACAAGTGTTACGGTGGGTACTCAGGTGTCTGGTATTGTGTCGAAACTCTATGTTGATTATAATTCCGTCGTGAAAAAAGGTCAGGTCATAGCAGAGCTTGACCGCACGAACCTTATCAGTGAGTTGAACACAGCCAAGGCAAACCTCTCTAGTGCACAAAGCACGGCTGCCTATGAGTTGTCAAATTATAACAGGTATAAGACACTATACGACAAGGGACTTGTCAGTGCCGATGAATACGAGAGCGCCCTTCTTTCCTATCAGAAGGCAAAGGAACAGGTGAATACCTCACGCGAAAGTGTGCAAAAGGCGCAGACGAATCTCGGTTATGCTACGATTACTTCACCGATCGACGGGGTGATCCTCTCGAAGTCTGTGGAGGAAGGTCAGACGGTGGCAGCTTCGTTCAATACACCAGAGCTCTTTGTGATCGCACAGGACTTGACGAATATGCGCGTGATTGCCGATATTGACGAGGCTGATATTGGTGGTGTGAAGGAGGGACAGCGTGTCACCTTTACCGTAGATGCTTTCCCCGACGACTCTTTTGAGGGTGCTGTGACTCAAGTACGCCAGCAGGCTACCACTGAGAGTAATGTGGTGACCTACGAGGTTGTGATCTCGGCCCCCAACAAGGACCTGAAACTGAAGCCTGGTTTGACAGCCAATGTTACCATCTTCACGTTGGAGAAGAACAATGTACTGGCCGTGCCTTCCAAGGCTCTGCGCTTCATTCCTAACGAGGCTTTCCTGAAGAAAGGTGAGGTCATTGACGATTGCGAGGGCGACCATAAACTTTGGACGAAGGAAGGTAATGTGTTCAAGGCTCACAAAGTGGAAACAGGCACTTCCAATGGTGTGATGACGGAGATCGTTGGTGGTATACAAGCTGGTACAGAGGTACTTACTGACTTCAATATTTCCGGCGGCGACGCGGTAATGCCTGAACAGCAGGCCAGCAACCCCTTTATGCCGCGTCCGAGAAACAACAATAACAACAATAAGAGCGGACAAAGCGGAAATGCTGCTCCCCCAAGACAATAATGACTATGGCTGAAGATAATAGAAAAGTCGTCATTGAACTGCAGAATGTGAAGCGCTACTTCCAGGTGGGCTCTGAGACGGTGAAGGCTCTGCGGGGCGTTTCGTTTAAGATCTACGAGGGCGAGTTCGTTACCATTCAGGGAACCTCCGGTTCCGGAAAATCGACGTTGCTGAACCAACTTGGGTGCCTTGACACACCTACCTCGGGGGAGTATTTCCTTGACGGTATCAGCGTGCGTACGATGTCGAAAACCCAGCGAGCCCGTCTGCGTAACCGTAAAATCGGTTTCGTGTTCCAGAACTACAACTTGCTGGCTAAGACTACAGCTTTAGAGAATGTGGAGTTGCCGTTGATGTATAACTCTGAGATATCTGCCATCGAGCGCCGTGAGAAGGCTATGAAGGCTCTGCAGGCGGTCGGATTGGGTGATCGTATGTATCATAAGTCCAACCAGATGTCAGGTGGTCAGATGCAGCGCGTAGCCATTGCCCGTGCTTTAGTCAATGATCCAGCCGTGCTGCTGGCCGACGAGGCAACAGGTAACCTCGACACTCGTACTTCGTTCGAGATGTTAGTGCTCTTTCAGGAACTCTATAAACAGGGCAACACAATCATTTTTGTGACCCACAATCCAGAGATAGCCGAATACAGTAGTCGTAATATCAACCTGCGTGACGGCAAGATCCGTGAGGATACTATTAATACGAATATCAAGTCGGCAGCAGACGCCCTCGCCCTGCTGCCCGCACCACAGGATGATTGATTTATGATGTTTATAGTTTAGAGTTTATATATGAATATACTGAATCTATTTAAGGTCAGCCTGAAGGCGGTGGCGAACAACAAGATGCGTTCGTTCCTGTCTATGCTGGGTATTATCATTGGTGTGGCAGCCGTGATCATTATGATGAGTATTGGTCAGGGCTCGAAGGAGAGCATCCGCGCCGAACTGTCCACGATGGGTACCAACCTGCTCACCATTCGTCCAGGGGCAGATATGCGTGGTGGTGTACGACAGGATCCCTCATCTATGCAGACGCTGAAGATGGCCGATTACGAACGCATCCTCCGTGAGAAGAAGTTCGTGACGAAGGTCTCGCCTGAAGTAACCGCCAGCGGACAGGCTATTTATGGTAATAACAATACTAACGCCTCCATGTATGGTGAGTCCATAGATTATCTCGATATCAAGCAATGGCCTGTGGAGGAAGGTGAGTGCTTCACGGAGGAGGATATCCGTAAGGCTGCCAAGGTTGTGGTGGTTGGAACCACCATCGTGAAGGAACTCTTCGGCGAGCATACTGATCCAATCGGCAAGACGATCCGTTTTAAGAGTATCCCTATGCGTATCGTTGGTGTGCTGAAGTCAAAAGGTTATAACTCATGGGGTATGGATCAGGACAACGTAATCATTGCACCTTATACAACGGTCATGAAGCGTATCGCTGCCCAAACCTATTTCTCCAGTATCGTCTGCTCGGCTGTCACCGAGGAACTATCCGATGCCGCCATTGAGGAACTGACACAGATCCTGCGCGACAACCATAAACTGAAAGAGGATGCTGACGATGATTTCACCATACGTTCTCAAGCGGAGATGATGGAGACGATGTCAAGTACAATGGACACTGTGACAATCATTCTTGTGGTGGCTGCCGCTTTCTCGCTTTTGGTGGCGGGTATAGGCATCATGAATATCATGCTGGTGTCGGTGACGGAGCGCACTAAGGAAATCGGTCTCCGTATGGCTGTGGGTGCCACAGGTCCCGTTATCTCTCTACAGTTCCTCATTGAGTCGGTATTGATATCCGTCACGGGTGGACTGATAGGTGTCATTGTCGGGGTCGGGGCCAGTGCTTTCGTGTCATCGTTTGGTATGCCGTCAAGCGTTCCCGCCTGGTCTATCTATGTGTCGTTTCTTGTCTGTGTATTTATCGGTGTGCTTTTCGGTTATATCCCTGCTCAGAAGGCTGCTAATATGGATCCGATAGAAGCTATAAGGCATGAGTAAGATATTTGATATTAATAAAAATCTGGCTGGCGCGTGCCATATGGCCCTTTGGGCTTTTCTTTTCCTGTCGCCTCTTACTTATTGGAGAGGCACAGGAATCACGTTAGTACAGTATCTGATGTACTGCGTTGAGCCATTGTTCCTAATGATAGTATTCTATCTGAACTATATGTATTTGGCTCCAAAGTTCTTTGTGCCCGGAAAGCATCGTTACGACATTCTGATAAATCTTGTACTTGTAACCTCGTTGGGTATTATACTCCATTATTGGAAGGATTTTACAAACGTTGTATATCCAACACCTCAACGACATACCGATGTGCTCGACGACTTTACGCGCACATTGCGTGACAGTCTTAATCTGGCCATCTTTGCAGCAGGATCGACAGCACTGGCTCTTGCACGTCGCTGGGTAACGGCCGATCAGAAACTGAAGGAGTCAGAAGCTGCTCGTGCCAAGGCTGAATTGTCTAACTTGCGCTCGCAGATCAATCCTCATTTTCTGTTGAATACGCTGAACAATATCTATGCACTGACGGCCATTGACCAGATGCGTGCCCAGGATGCAATCCTGCAACTGTCGAAACTCCTGCGCTATATCCTCTATAATAACCAGGATGAGGAGATTGATCTTCAAGATGAGGTGGAGTTCCTGGAGAACTATATCAACCTGATGAAGATACGTTTCAACGAAAATGTGGAGGTCACCTTTGACTATGAGCCACCGGCTACCCCTGTTAGAATCATGCCGCTCATTGGGGTGAGTCTTGTAGAAAATGCCTTTAAACATGGCATTTCCCCTACAGAGCCCAGCTTTATCCACATCAGAATAGCGGGGGAGGACTCTCAGGTGATCTATGATATTGAGAATTCTAATCATCCCAAGACGGAGAATGACCATAGTGGTCATGGTATTGGTCTCCAGCAGGTACAACACCGTCTTGATCTCTCTTATCCCGACCACTATGAGTGGATTCACGGAGTTTCTGACGACGGAAAAGTATATAAATCAACAATTAAGCTAAACATATGATTATCAGTTGTGCAATTATCGACGACGAGCCTCTGGCAGCAGGACTGCTGGAGAGTTATGCAAAGAAGACGCCTTATTTGAGTCACAGAGGGACATATAACAGTGCCGTTCAGGCCATGAAGGACCTGCGGGAGAACCCTGTTCAACTGCTTTTTTTGGACATCCAGATGCCTGAACTTAGTGGTATCGAGTTCGCGAAGATCCTACCGAAGGAGTCGAAGATTATCTTTACGACGGCCTTCTCTCAGTATGCCGTGGAAGGATACAAGGTCAATGCGCTTGATTATTTGTTGAAACCCATCTCGTACGACGATTTCCTGAAATCGACCGACAAGGCACTGGAGTGGTTCTCTATTTCCATGAAGCAGGAGGTTTATCAGCGCGACCGTTTCATGTTAGTCAAGAGCGACTACAAACTGCAGCGTGTTGCCTTGGACGACATCCTCTATATCGAGGGTCTGAAGGACTATGTCCGATTCTATCTGAAGAATGGTGAGAAGGTGATGTCGCTGATGAGCATGAAGAAGCTCGAGGAATACCTCCCTAAGCCTGAGTTCCAGCGCACCCACCGCTCTTACATCGTTCATATGAGCGAAGTACCGCTCATTGATCGTTTCCGTATTGTCTTCGACGATGTGTATATTCCAATCTCTGAGAACTATAAGGAGGAGGTGCAGCAGTACTTTGACCAGCATACGCTGGTATGAGATTGCAAACTGCATTTTGCAAAGGTAAAAAGGTGAAAGGGTGAAAACGTAAAAAAGTGATAAAAAAGTGCTTCATTAGTAACTTTTACCTTTTTACTTTTTTACCTTTTTGCTTTTTTTACTAACTTTGCGGTCAGTTTATTAAGTTATTCATTCTAAACAATATTACAGTTATGGTAAACTACAAGGATTTAGGTCTCGTGAATACCCGCGAGATGTTCAAGAGAGCAGTAGCAGGCGGCTACGCCATCCCCGCTTTCAACTTCAACACCATGGAGCAGATGCAGGCTATCGTTCAGGCTGCTGTTGAGACCAAGTCACCCGTCATCATGCAGGTGTCTAAGGGTGCTCGTAACTATGCTAATGCTACGATTCTCCGCTATATGGCCGAGGGTGCTGTGGCTTATGCCAAGGAACTGGGCTGTGCTCATCCTGAGATTGTGCTGCACCTCGACCACGGTGACAGTTTCGAACTCTGTAAGGACTGTATCGACATGGGCTTCTCTTCAGTGATGATCGACGGTTCACACCTCCCCTATGAGGAGAACGTTGCTCTGGCTAAGAAGGTCGTTGAGTATGCTCATCAGTTCGACGTGACCGTCGAGGCTGAGCTCGGTGTGCTTGCAGGTGTCGAGGACGAGGTTAGTGCTGCAGAGTCTCACTACACCAAGCCCGAGGAGGTCATCGACTTCGCTACCCGCACAGGTTGTGACTCTCTGGCTATCTCTATCGGTACTTCTCACGGTGCCCACAAGTTCACTCCTGCCCAGTGTACACTCGTGAACGGTGTG
>JAFYPG010000159.1 GCA_017547605.1 Prevotella sp. | reverse complement strand
TCATTGATATGGGTCAGTTGGTCGAAATTGTCATCGACGCCCTTAATGACGACCATCGCCTGATGGCCGTTATAGATGGCCAGGGCCTGATCCTCGACGCACTCCGTCGCCACCTCTATCTGCGGTAGCTGGCGTATCTGCGTAAGCACGGGATCGTCGGCGGCCACCGTCTTGCCTTTCAGGGGCGTAACCTTCAGTTGTGGGTCGAAGGAGGTAAAAAAGTGGGCCACGAGGTCATGGAAGCCGTTGAACACACTCAGTGTCACCACCAGGGCCATCGTGGCAACGGCCACCCCGATGACGGAGATGCCGCTGATGACATTGATGGCGTGCGTGGATTTCTTCGAGAAGAGGTAACGCCGGGCGATGTAGAATGGGAAATTCACTTTTTCAAAAGTTCGTCGATATGTTCGATGTAGTCCAGACTGTCGTCGATGAAGAAGCGCAGTTCGGGAATGATGCGCAACTGGTTACGCACGCGCGTACCTAATTCATATCTTATAGCCTTGTTGCTGGCATTGATATTCGCCAGGATCTCCTCTCCCTTTTCGGAGGGGAAGATACTCAGATAGGCGGTGCAGATGCTCAAGTCGGGCGACACCTTGGCGCGGGTTACGCTGACCATCGTACCGTGCATGGCACGCGTCTGCTGCTGGAAGATCAGCGAGAGCTCCTTCTGGAGCAGTCGGGCAATTTTATTCTGTCTTGTCTCTTGCATAATCTATTATTAAATTAGAAATTAGAAATGAGGAATGAGGAATTATGATTACTCACTTTCTCTGCTTTTCCGGATGAGGGTGAGGCCGTCGCGAAGGGGAAGGATCACCTGCTCTACCCGGGGATCGGCGGCGATATAGTCGTTGAAGTCCGAGATGCCCTGTGTCTGGTGGTCGTGGTCGTAGGCGTGATCGACAACGTGCCCGTCCCACAGCGTATTGTCGGCCAAGATGAATCCTCCAGGTCTGAGGATGCCCATCACCATCTCGAAGGTCTCGCGGTACGTCCGTTTGTCACCGTCGATAAAGGCCATGTCGAACGTGATGCCGAGTTTCGGGGCCTCCACAAGTGCGTCACCGATAAGGAACGTGATCTTGTCGGCCACCGCCGAACCTTCTATCCACGGGCGGGTGAAGTCCTCCATCTCATCATTGATCTCAAAGGTATAGAGCCGTCCGCCGTCGGACAGTCCCTCCGCCATGGAGATGGCACTATAACCGCTGAACGTGCCTACTTCGAGGATTGTCTGGGGACGAATCATCTCGACGAGCATCTTCAGCAGCCGGCCCTGTAGGTGTCCACTGGCCATACGGCCGTGAATCGTACGGATATTCGTTGCCCGCCAGAGTCGGTAAAGGTAGTCGGGCTCGGGCTCCGAATGCTGCAGGATGTACTCCTCGAGCGTCATCCTTTCTGGGCGATGATAGCCTCAACGGCCAGACGATAGCTGTCGAGTCCGAAACCGCAGATCACCCCCTTACAGGCACAGGAGATCATCGACTTATGACGAAACTCCTCACGCTGGTGGACATTGGAGATGTGCACCTCGATGACCGGGCATTTCAGAGAACGGATGCAGTCCTGCAGGGCCACACTGGTATGGGTATAGGCACCGGCATTTAGTACGATACCGTTGTAGCCACCGAAGAAGCCCGTCTCCTGCATCTTATTGATCAGTTCACCCTCGACATTGCTCTGATAGTAATCGATCTGGGCGTCAGGATAACGCTTCTGCAACTCCGGCAGATAACTCTCAAACGATGCCGAGCCGTAGATGCCCGGCTCCCGCTGCCCCAACAGGTTGAGGTTCGGGCCGTTGATAATCTGTATCTTCATACCTTATTAATTATTAACGGCTGCAAAGTTACGACATTTTTTTGATATTCAAAAAAAAAGTGCTAACTTTGCCACATTATTCACGAAAACGATGACAAAGGATCTGGTAAAGGGCTATGTGCGCTACCTGAAACTGCAGCGCAACATGTCGGGCAACACGCTCGACGCCTATCAGCGCGACCTCAGGAAACTGCTCGACTATCTGGAACGGGAAGAGAAAGACGTGCTGGAGGTGACCCTTGAGGACTTGGAGCACTTCTCGGCAGGGCTACACGACATTGGCATCCATCCCCGTTCACAGTGCCGTATCCTGAGCGGCGTTCGCTCTTTCTTCCGCTTCCTGCAACTCGACGGCTACCGCGAAGACGACCCGACGGAGTTGTTAGAGTCGCCACAGATCGGCGAACATCTCCCCGAGGTGCTGTCGCCTCAGGAGATCGACCGTCTGGAGGCCAGCATCGACCTCTCGAAATGGGAGGGGCACCGTAACCGTGCCATCATCGAGGTACTGTTCTCCTGTGGACTGCGCGTCAGTGAACTGGTGAACCTAAAACTGTCGGACCTCTATCTCGACGAAGAGTATGTGCGCGTGTTCGGCAAGGGGTCGAAGGAGCGGTTGGTACCGATCTCCAGACGGGCCATCCAAAAACTGCAGTTCTGGTTCGATGACCGCTGCCACATGACAATCAAGCCCGGCGAAGAGGACTATGTATTCCTGAACCGCTATGGCAAACACCTGACGCGCACCATGATCCTCATCATGATCAAGCGGCAGGCCGACACGGCGGGTATCCAGAAGACCATCTCACCCCACACGCTGCGCCACTCGTTCGCCACTGCCCTGCTGGAGGGCGGTGCCGACCTACGCATCATCCAGGCACTGCTCGGTCATGAGAGCATCGGCACAACGGAGATATACACCCATATCGACACGTCGACACTTCGTCGTGAAATCCTTGAGCACCACCCGAGAAACATGAAAAGGTAAAAAAGTAAAAGAGTAAAAAGGTAAGAGGGTAAAAATTTGGTTTTTCGCTCACTTATTCGTAACTTTGCACCCAAAATTCAAGATTATGTCGTATTTCTTTTCATCAGAATCAGTATCAGAAGGTCATCCCGACAAAGTGGCTGACCAGATTTCAGACGCTATCCTCGACCAGTTCCTGGCCTACGACGAGAAGGCGCGCGTGGCTTGTGAGACATTTGTGACGACCGGTCAGGTGGTTATTATGGGCGAGGTGCGCAGTGACGTTTATATCGACTTGCAGACCATTGCACGAAACACCGTCAAGCGTATCGGCTACACAAAGGCCGAATATCAGTTCGACGGCAACTCCTGCGGTATCCTGAGTGCCATCCACGAGCAGAGCGCAGACATCAACCGTGGTGTGGATAACGGTAACGAGGACGAGCAGGGTGCCGGTGACCAGGGCATGATGTTCGGCTACGCCACTAATGAGACTGAGAACTATATGCCCGTGAGCCTTGATCTGGCGCACCTGATCATGCGCACACTGGCCGACATCCGTAAAGAGGGCAAGGAGATGCTCTATCTGCGTCCTGATGCCAAGAGTCAGGTGACCATCCAGTATAGTGACGAGGGTATTCCCGAGCGCATCGACACCATCGTCGTTTCCACTCAGCACGACGAGTTCGATCCTGATGACGAGAAGATGCTCGCCAAGATCAAGGACGACGTGATTAATATCCTCATCCCGAGGGTGAAACAGCAGATCCACTCGCAGAAGGTGCTCGACCTCTTTGGCCCCGACATCAAGTACTACGTGAACCCCACGGGTAAGTTCGTCATTGGCGGTCCTCACGGTGACACAGGTCTGACAGGCCGTAATATCATAGTTGATACATACGGTGGCACAGGTGC
>JAFYPG010000158.1 GCA_017547605.1 Prevotella sp. | reverse complement strand
TAACACTGGACGGTACTCGACGTCGTTGATATCAGCACACACCTTATACATACCGTAGGTGGGCTCGATGGCGACCACGTTGTCGATGCCAGGATTACAGAAACAACGGTAGGGCAGGTCGATGGCCTCGTCACTGCCATTGCCAAGGAAGATACACTCGGCTGGCACACCCTTCACCTTCGAGAGGGCCTCCTTCAGTTCCAACTGCAGGGGATCAGGGTAACGGTTAAAGGGCTGGTTATAGGGATTCTCGTTGGCATCGAGAAACACCCGTGCCTCTCTGCCAGCGTACTCGTTCCTCGCTGAAGAATAAGGCGCCAGACTCCAGATATTTGGCCTACACAATTGCTCTAAGGTCATCATAATTCCTAATTCCTAATTTTTAATTTCTAATTTCGCGCAAGCGTACGCTCATGGCGTTCTTGTGGGCGTCGAGCTGTTCGGCTTCGGCCATCAGTTCTACGGCGTGGCCGATGCTATGGATGCCATCAGCCGTGAGATGCTGGAAGGTCACCTTACGACAATAGCTGTCGAGGTTCACACCACTGTAGGCTGTCGCATAGCCGTGTGTGGGCAGGGTGTGGTTCGTACCACTGGCATAGTCGCCTGCACTCTCACAGGCATATTCGCCCAGGAACACACTACCTGCGTTCACCACCTTCTTGGCGAGTTTCTCGTAGTTCGCCGTCTGGATGATCAGGTGCTCTGGGGCGTAGGCGTTCGAGAGGTCGATGGCCTCATTCAGATCCTTCACGAGCACTAAGCGGCTGTTGTCGAGTGCCTTGGTGGCGATCTCCTTACGGGGCAGCAGGTCGAGTTGACGGTTCACCTCTGCCTGTACGTCGAGGATCACCTGCTCAGAGTTGGTAATCAGCAGCACCTGTGAGTCGATGCCGTGCTCTGCCTGTGACAGCAGGTCAGCGGCCACGAACTCTATATTAGCCTTGTTGTCAGCAATCACACAGACCTCCGAGGGACCTGCTGGCATGTCGATAGCCACGTCGTGCAGGCTCACCTGTTGCTTGGCGGCCATCACGTACTGGTTGCCAGGGCCGAAGATCTTATACACCTTGGGCACGGACTCCGTACCGTAGGCCATAGCACCGATGGCCTGTACGCCACCAGCCTTGAATATCTTACTCACGCCAGCGATGCGGGCAGCCACGAGGATGGCGGGGTTCACCTTGCCCTCACGGTTCGGAGGCGTACAGAGCACGATCTCCTGACAGCCTGCGATCTTGGCAGGTGTGGCGAGCATCAGCACGGTAGAGAAGAGTGGGGCAGTACCTCCAGGGATATAGAGACCTACCTTCTCGATGGCCACGCTCTTCTGCCAGCAGACCACACCAGGCTGTGTCTCCACCTTCTTGGTCTTGAACTGCTGGGCCTCGTGGAAGGCGTTGATGTTATAGTGAGCCAGTTGGATGGCGGCCTTCAGTTCTGCACTCACCAGCTTCTCAGCCTCTTCCATCTCCTCGTCAGTGACGGCGAGCGAGGGCAGATCGACGTGGTCGAACTTCAGTTCGTAGCCTTTCACGGCATCGTCGCCACGCTTCCTGATGTCAGCCAATACGGAGGCCACCGTGTCGTTCAGTTTCGACACGTCGAGATGTGGACGTTCCACAATCTCTTTCCACTGCTCTTTCTTCGGATATCTTATTATTATCATATATTTTGTGGTTAGGGGTTAGAGGTTAGGGGTTAGAGATTACTTCTATAGACTGCCTTTTGAGCTGTTTTCTGGGTTTTACCAGCATATCTCTTACCTCTAACCCCTCACCTCTTACTTCTAAATTATCATCTTCTCGATGGGCGTCACCAAAATTCCCTGTGCACCCATTTCCTTCAACTTTCCGATGATCTCCCAGAACTGCTTCTGGTCGAGTACCGTGTGTACGGAGCACCACTCCTCGTCAGCCAACGGGATGATCGTGGGACTCTTCAAGCCAGGCAGTACGTCGATGATCTCCTGCAGACGGGCCTTGGGCGCATTCATACGTACATATTTCTTATCCTCAGCATCCTTCACGGCCTTGAAACGGAAGAGCATCTGCTCGAGGATGGCGCGCTTCTCCTCAGAGAGTTGTTTGTTACCGATGAGCAGGGCCTCGCTCTGCATCACCACCTCCACCTCGCGCAGGTTGTTGCTCACGAGGGTAGAGCCAGAAGAGACGATGTCGAAGATACCGTCAGCCAGTCCGATGCCCGGACTGATCTCCACAGAGCCAGTGATCACGTGGATCTCGGCCTGGATGCCATTCTTGTCGAGGAACTGCTTCAGGATGGCGGGATAGCTCGTGGCGATCTTCTTGCCATTGAACCACTCCACACCTTTATAGTCGATCTCCTTGGGGATGGCCAACGACAGACGGCACTTGGAGAAACCAAGACGGGAGACGATATCGGCATCCTCGCCACGCTCCACGAACTCGTTCTCACCCACCACACCGATGTCGGCCACACCACTGGCCACACTCTGCGGAATATCATCATCACGGAGGTAAAGCACCTCCAGGGGGAAGTTCGACGACTGAACTAAGAGGGTACGCTTCGACGCGCTCACCTTGATGTCGGCCTCAGCCAACAGATTCATCGTGTCGTCGAAAAGACGTCCTTTGGATTGTACTGCAATACGTAACATATCGTTAAAGTCTGATTAAAAAGCGTGCAAATTTACTCAAAAATATGCGAATGTGCAAGAAATTCCGTACTTTTGCAGCGATTTTCAGCAGATTCTTGACAAAGTGAGGCGCTTTTTGTATATTTTTGCAGTTTTAGGGCTGGTTTCCATGCTTCTCGCCTGTTCCTCGAAAAAGGAACGGGTGGTGACGCCTTACGGTTCTGTGCTCGACTCCGTCATCGTCGAGGAGGACTTCGATCTGCATGATATCCAGACCAGCGGTGAACTGATCATGGCCACCTTCAGCGGTCCTGAGACCTATTACGACTATCGTGGCAAGCAATTGGGAACACAGTTCCTCATCTGTCAGCGCTTTGCTGACTCCCTGGGTGTCCGTCTGCGCGTCGATGTGTGTCGTGACAGTGCTGAGATGGTGCGTAAGTTGCAGGAGGGAGAGGTCGATCTGGTGGCTTGGCAGACGCCAGGCAAGATCGACGTGGGTGAGGCCAAACCAGAACTGGCTGAGGAACTCAAGAACTGGTATCGTCCGTCGCTCATCGACGAGGTGAAGAAGGAAGAGACGGCCCTGCTCACCACGAAGAAGGTGCGTCGTCGTATCTTCTCGCCGATGCTCGACAAGAGCAAGGGTATCATCTCGCACTACGATCATCTCTTTATGACCTACAGCCGTGATATCCGTTGGGACTGGCGCCTGATGGCTGCCCAGTGCTATCAGGAATCGACGTTCGACCCCAAGGCTGTCTCCTTCGCAGGTGCCAAGGGACTCATGCAGATCATGCCTGGTACGGCTGACCATCTGGGTGTGCCTCGCAGCCAACTCTACGACCCTGAGAAGAATATCGCTGCTGCTGCCAAACTGATCGCAGAACTCCAGCAGGCCTTCTCTGATATCCGCGATGGTTACGAGCGTACGAACTTCGTACTGGCCAGTTATAACGGTGGTTCTTTCCATATCCGCGATGCCATGGCCCTGGCCAAGCGCGACGGCCGTAATCCTCACCGTTGGGGTGAGGTGGCGCCTTACGTGCTGAAACTCGCCACACCTGAGTATTACAATGATCCCATCGTGAAGCATGGTTATATGCGTGGATCAGAGACCGTCGATTACGTACGACGTATCCGCGATCGCCACGCCAGTTATCAGGGCGTGAAGTCACCACACATGGGTTTCCATCCCAGTCAGCCTCGTAAGGCCGACAAGCGGAAAAACAAGTACGATATTTAGGAAGGGCAGGGGTGGTCTGAACCTACCTCGTATAGAAATCGATAAGTTTGGCGAGTGCCTGCTTACACACCAGACAGAACTCCGGCTCCTCATTCGTGCGCATGCGACAGTTCTCAAACCCTCTCCAGACGCCCTTCTCCAGATAGCCGCCACCCTCTACGAGTCCTGCCTTTCCTTCCTTCACCAGATTCTCCCACTTACTGCTGAAATTGCATTTCGTGGTGAGGTTCGGCTCCCAAGGCTCTGTGTCAGGGAAATACATGGGATCATCGTTGCCGTATGGGTACTCGTCGCCCAAACCACCAAAACTATGGCCGAACTCATGGACGACGACAGGACGGAACCTGTCGCCATGGGCGTAGGTGAGGTTATACGAGTTGTAGATGCCCCCACCACCATAGTGATCCGTATTCACGAGGATGATGATATGCTCGTAGGGCGTACCAGCCAGTATGTCGTGCAACTTCTTCAGATGGAGCGTTGTCAGGTAACGGTCGCTGTAGAACGTGTCGAAATGCGAGCCTAAGGCCGTGTTCTTCCAGATGCCCTTGGCAGGCCAACTGGTACCGCTCTCCTCTGAGGGCGACATCACGGCGATCATATTGAAACAGTCCTGCTTCTCCTTAAACGGCTCGTGGGCAAAGAGTGCCTCCATCGCTATACGACAGTCCTCGAGGAAGGTGTCCATCTCCTCCTGCCGATAGCCCTCGGCCACGTAGGCCACATGGATGCAGCGCGAGGTGTCAGCGGCCTGTTGCAGCGTCTTGTAAGGCGTCACCAGCCGCTCGCCAGCCTTGCGGATCAGGATATCCTGGGGGACAACGGTATGGGTCAGCGAATTGATGACCTCGTCGTGATAGTCGAAGAGCTCCACTTTGATGATGACCGTATCTTTGGGGAAGGGCACGAGGAACACGTTCTCGAACGATTTCTGCGTATGCTTCGCCTCTTCCGTAGCGAGCCATTCCTGGAAGAGGGTAG
>JAFYPG010000157.1 GCA_017547605.1 Prevotella sp. | reverse complement strand
CTGGGACGAGGGACGGTGGCCGAACTCAACACGGCGGAACTGCTCGGCATCCGCCATAAACTGAGCACCCGAGATCAAATGCGACTCCTTTCGCAACTGTCGTTCTATCTCGCGTTGTTCCATCTCTGTGGCACCTTCCATCTGCTCCATCCTCGCCTGTGAGGAGAAACCCTCCTGATAGGCCCGATCGATGGCATCACGGACATAGAGATAATCCTTCGTGACCAGTACCACTTCCTTTGGCACAAACGAGAGGAAAGGCACCTTCTCATCCGTCGCGGTAGCCAGTTCTGGCACAATCTCTATCCTGTCGCGCTGTTCTTTTGACAACTGGTCTTCCACCTCAAAGGTACGGATAGAGTCGATATCATCGCCAAAGAAGTCGATACGGTAGGGGTATTCGCAACTGAAGGAATAGACATCAAAGATGGAACCGCGCACGGCGAACTGTCCTGGCTCATAGACATAATCCACCTCACGGAAGCCAAAGTCACGCAACGTATTTTCAATCTCTGTGATACTGATCGTCTGACCATTCTCCAGCACCAGTGTCTTCGAGTCCAGGTTTTTCTTCGACACCACCATCTCCGCCAGTGCCTCCGGACAGGTAACGATATATCCCCCCTTCCCTGAAGAGAGACGGGCAAGCACTTCCGTGCGAAGGATCTCACTGGCAGCATCGCGCTGGGCATACTTGATGGCCCGTCGATAACTGGAAGGGAAAAAGAGTACGTCTTGATCGCCCATGAGTTGCGTCAGGTCGTGATAGAAATAGCCAGCCTCTTCGGCATCCTGCAGGATAAACAACAAGGGCAATTGACTCTTCTGTGAAAGACTTCCAAACAACATTGGGGCCGAAGAGCCCAACAAACCTTCCAGGAAAATCGTCTTCACTGAAGATTTTCCCAACTCCTTTGCCAGTGCCGACACCTGCGGCAACTGTGCGTATTTTTTCTCTAATTCCTGTATATTCATCGCGAACAGTGTGCAAAATTACGAAAAAAGAAGTGAAAAATGCGCTTTTTTCTCATTTTATCTCATTTTATTTGTATCTTTGCACCATCAATCATCTGATTATGCACGAGAGCGACAGTATTGTCATCATTCCGACCTATAACGAGAAAGAGAATATCGACAAGATTATCCGTGCGGTATTCGACTTGGAGAAATGCTTCCATATCCTCGTGATTGACGACGGCTCACCCGACGGGACGGCAGCCATCGTCAGGGGTATGATGGCCACTGAGTTCTGCGACCGTCTCTTCATCATCGAGCGGAAAGGCAAACTCGGACTGGGCACGGCCTATATCGCCGGTTTCAAATGGGCGCTGGAACACGATTACGACTACATCTTCGAGATGGATGCCGATTTCAGTCATGACCCCAACGACCTGCCACGACTCTATGCTGCCTGCCATGACGAGGGTTACGACGTGGCCATCGGAAGCCGTTACGTGACGGGCGTGAACGTGGTGGACTGGCCTGTCGGACGGGTGCTGATGAGTTATTTCGCCTCGAAATACGTGCGGCTTGTCACTGGCTTCAAGGTACACGACACCACGGCGGGCTTTGTCTGCTACAAGCGGCGGGTACTGCAAACCATCGAACTTGACAAGATCCGCTTCAAGGGCTATGGCTTCCAGATCGAGATGAAATACACCGCCCATCAGATCGGTTTCAAGATCAAGGAGATCTCCGTGGTCTTCGTCAACCGCCGTGAGGGTACCAGCAAGATGTCAAGCGGCATCTTCGGAGAGGCGTTCTTCGGTGTGATGCAGTTGAGATGGGACGGATGGACTAGAAAGTATCCGAAGATAGAAGGGTAAAAAAGTAAGATAATAAAGTAAAAAGGTGAAGATACTATTTAAGATACTATATTTAATCTACCAAATTATTATAGCCTTCCCCATCCTGGTGGTGATGACTGTTTTCACGGCACTGGAGGTAGGCATTGGAACGACTATCGGCAATGGCCATTTCTGGAGTTACTACCCTGGCCGCTGGTGGGGAAAGATCATCCTCAAGGCTTTTCTGTTGCCCATCAAGGTAGAAGGGCGCGAGCATCTGGAAAAGAACCAGAGTTACGTGTTCGTTTCCAATCACCAGGGTATCTTTGACATCTTTATCATCTATGGTCACCTGGGCCGTAACTTCAAGTGGATGATGAAGTATCAGTTGCGGAAGATTCCCTTCTTAGGCTATGCTTGTGAGAAATCACACCAGATCTTTGTCGATAAGCGAGGTCCCAAGAAGATCAAGAAGACTTACGATACGGCACGGGAGATCCTGCAAGAAGGCTATAGCGTGACAGTATTCCCTGAGGGAGCACGCTCCTTTACCGGACACATGGGAAAATTCAAGAAAGGCGCCTTCGCCCTGGCCGACGAGTTACAATTGCCGGTAGTGCCACTCACCATCAACGGCTCCTTCGATGTCCTGCCACGTACGAAAGGTTTTATCAATCTTGTCAACTGGCACCCCTTGAGGCTGACGATCCACCAGGCCATCTACCCCATCGGACAGGGGCCGGAGAATATCGATGCAACCATGCGTCAGGCCTACGACTCCGTGATGTCGGCCCTCGTTCCTGAATACCAAGGCTTTGTAGAAAACCCTGACCAATGATTGCGAGAGATCTTCCCCTGTTCCTGCTGCTTACCCTCATTCCCTTTATCTATTTCGACCTGTACTATTTCCATCGGAAGAGAGCGTGGTGGAAACGGGTACTCTTGTGGATTCCCTGTCTGGCGATGCTGGCATATACCGTCTATCTGACGCTGGAGCCGAACTTCATTCCCGATAATGACCGTATCTTTATCCTGTACGTCTATCTGTTCCTGTTGGGACTGATCATCATTCCGATGTGGACCTATAGTATCTGCTCCTTGTTGGGCAGAGGATGCCGAAAACTCTTCCACAAACGGAACAACTACGGGAACCTGTTGGGACTGCTGAGCATCCCTGCTGTATGGTTCGTGCTGTTCTGGGGCTCATTCGTTGGCTTCAACAAACTGGAAGTGAACCGCATGGAATACACTTCCAAGGATCTGCCCGAGGCTTTCGACGGCTATAAGATCGTGCTGTTCTCCGATGCCCATGTGGGCAGTTATATGAAGCACAACAGTTGGGTACTCCAACGCGCCATCGACAGTATCAACGCCCAACAGCCTGACCTGATCGTCTTCACGGGCGACCTACAGAACATCCAACCACAGGAACTCTATCCGCATATCGACGTGCTGAGCACCCTGAAAGCCAAGGACGGCATCTTTTCCGTACTCGGCAACCATGACTATGCAGAGTATATCGGTGCCGACGAGGTGACAAAGGTCGCCAACTGTCGGGAGACCGTCAGTCTGGAACGTCAGATGGGATGGACGGTACTGCTCAATGAGCACCGCACCATCGAGCACGACACATCCCATATTGTCATTGCAGGTATGGAAGACGATGGTAACGGCAAGAAATTCCCCCAAAAAGGTGATATTCCCAAGACCCTCGAAGGCGTGACCGAGGATGAATTCATCCTCATGCTTGAGCACGACCCCTATTCCTGGCGCCATCGCATCCTGCCAGAGAGCCATGCCCAACTCACCCTCAGCGGACATACCCATGCCATGCAGTTCAATATACTGGGATGGTGTCCGCTGTCATTCACGAAAAAAGAATGGAACGGCTGGTATTATGAGGGGAACCAATCACTCTTTGTCACAGCGGGTCTGGGAGGACTCATACCCTTCCGTTTCGGTGCTACAGGCGAGATTGTCGTAATGACCCTCAGGCATTAAAGGTTGGCTGCAAGGAACTTTCGGCAAACTTCTACAGGAAGACCACGACGACGGGCATAGTCAAGCAACTGGTCTTCACCTATCTTCCCCAGATTGAAATAACGCGCTTTCGGATGTGAAAACATCAGGCCACTGACACTGGCATGGGGTTTCATGGCCCCACTCTCCGTCAGACGGATACCGATCTGCTTCATATCCAACAACTGGTCGAGGACGAAGTTCAGGCTGGTATCTGGCAAGGAGGGATAGCCAACGGCGGGACGGATGCCCTGGAACTTCTCTATCAGCATATCGGGGATGGAGAGACGTTCGTCCTTGGCATAGCCCCAATACTCCTTTCGCACCTGCTCGTGCATCCGCTCGGCAGCAGCCTCAGCCAGACGATCAGCCAGCAACTGGGTCATCATCTTCTGGTAGGGATCACTGTCGAAGTCCGTCTCCAGACCAATATCGGCAGAAGTGGCAAAGAGCCCTAATTGAGTGGTGAGGGGTGAGTGATGAGGGGTTAGAGATTTGCTCATAGGCGAAATAAAATCTGCAAGACAGAGGTAGGGAGGATTGCCTTGCTGCTGACGAAGACAAGGTATTCTCTTACCCTCTAAACTCTTACCCCTATAAATAATGATGTCATCCCCATCAGCATTGGCATCGAAGAGTTCAAAAATGGCATAGGCGTGGTATTTCCCCTCCAACTGTCCAAGGGTGTCTTCCGCCTCCTGACGCAGACGTGCCTTCTCTGCCTCATCCTTCACCTGCCACGCATAGAAGAAATAAGGCCAGTTGATATAGGGCACCAACTCCGGAATATCGTAGGTTAGATTCATCTGAATTCGACAGACTGTCCTGTATAATCTGCATCCACCCTACCCTTGTCATATACCGTATGACCGTTGCAGAGTGTCCGTTCTACCCGCCATAGGAACATATGTCCCTCCATCGGACTCCAGCCGCACTTACTCAGGATGACATTCTTAGTTACCGTCCAACCCGAATGGGGACGGATGAGGACGATATCTGCCTGATAACCTTCACGTAGGAAACCACGGCCACGCACCTCAAAGAGACGGGAAGGGTTATGGCACATCAGTTCTACCAACCGCTCCAGCGTCAGCACACCCTGATCTACCAGTTCCAGCATCGTCACCAGTGAGAACTGAATCATCGGCATGCCACTGGCGGCCTTGGCGCAACCACCTTCTTTCTGCGACAGCAGATGGGGGGCATGATCAGTGCCAATCACCGTGATTCGTCCATCATTCAAGGCCTCGCGCAAGGCTTCACGGTCGCGTTCCGTCTTAATGGCAGGATTGCATTTGATACGTGTGCCAAGGGCAGCATAGTCACGGTCACAGAAATAGAGATGACTCACAGTGGCCTCAGCGGTAATCTTCGGATCATGGTCTAACAATGCCAGTTCCTTCGCCGTTGTCAGGTGAGCCACGTGCAGACGGGCATGGTGCTTCATAGCCAGTTCCACTGCCAGACGCGTGCTCTCATAACAGGCTTCCTCACTGCGGATCTCGGGATGGTGTATCACTTTCGGATCATCACCATAAAGCCGTTTGGCCTCCACCATGTTACGGTTGATAATCTCCGTATCCTCGCAGTGGGCCATAATGGGGAGTTGGACAGAAGCAAAAATGCGCTCCAACGCTTCCCTACGATCCACCAGCATATTGCCCGTCGAACTGCCCATGAAAAGTTTGACACCCGGGATACGATGGGGATTCAGTTGCTCAAACAGATCCACATTATCGTTGGTGGCCCCAAAGAAGAAAGAATAGTTCACATGACTCTTCCGCGCTGCCAGTGCAAACTTATCCTCCAAGGTCTCCAGTGTCGTCGTCTGCGGTACGGTATTGGGCATATCGAAATAGGTAGTGACACCACCAGCTGCCGCAGCCCGGCTTTCCATGTCAATATCAGCCTTCTCTGTCAGTCCAGGCTCGCGGAAGTGCACATGATCGTCGATGACACCTGGCATCACAAAACAGCCCGAAGCATCAATGATCTCATCATAGGATGCTTCGGGTATTGTATGTCCTTGTATAATCTGACTGATAGTCTCGTCCTCGATCACGATGGCACCATCGTAAGTCCGGCCCTCGTTAACGATAGTCCCTCCTTGTATCAGCGTTCTCATTTCTGCGGGAAATTGAGCGGCGGCAACTGCATGGAGTCGGTAGTCTGTTCAGGGACAGTAGGAGGCGGGGTCTGTTGGACTGGCGGCTGAGGTGTATCATCCATCAACCCGTTCTGGCGCGCCTGAATCTCGTTAGCCGTACGATAATACTCTTTCACATACGGATCTTCCTTGAACTTCTTGGTGGCCTTACTCATAATATCCTCTATTTGAGGAGTCAATACGGGATAGGGATAGCCGTTGGTCATCATCATGAAGACACCAGGACCCAGGATATTATCAAAGTTCTCCACGATGAAGTTGGTCACCAGACTGTCTTCCTGCTGGGCCAGGCGTGCAGCCTCTGCAGAAAGCTGTCGGTTGATAATATCCTCATCGATACCGTCGAGCAGCATCTGACTCTGCTTGTGCGACAGTTCGTTCAATTCGTTGCTGATCTGATCATGACGATGGATAAACTGGTATAGTTTATCGTTCAGCGGTGTACCACTGACACTGCGCCCTGTATTATCAATACGAATCTCTATCTCACCCTTCTCCACAACGACAGGCATCATCAGCGACTCATCGTCCATATAGAGATTTGCAAGTTTCACCGTATCGAGCAGCCCTGCAAAGCGGAACTTACCATGGACGACATCACAGGAATCCAAATTCTTCAGTTCCTGATCCTTCACCGTCTTCAGGTATAGTTTACTGCCATCGAGTGCCGACACTGAGGACGATCCCTGAATCGAGTATGACTCGGCACAGGAAACGAGCGTCATCACGATGACCAATGCATATAGGATTTTGTTCATATTAATTTGTTTCGTGGGGCAAAAGTACAACGATTCATCGAAGTACAAAAAAAAATTTGCGCATTTTAAAACAAATGCGCACTCTTTTATAGTTTTTTTGCCTCTTTGTTCAACTCTTGACTGATTCTATGCGTAGAATAGAGTTGCAGGATGGCAGCAATCAAGAGGGTTATCACCCATTTGTTATATACATATTCTATATATGTAATATAGTCCAGTCCAAGGAAATTCCCCGTATTGGCTATCATCAGCAAGGCCGACAACAAAAAGAGGAAATCACTGATGAGCATCATCCTGCGTAAACGGCGGATGACAACATTCGTGCCATCATAGCGCTGGAGGAACTGCATGGAAACAAAGGCGAGTGCCCCTACGGCAAAGACGTATGGCGCATACTTCCATGCCAGCATGCTCGTGCCTGCCCCCACGACCATCAGTAAGGCACCAAGCAGGTAAATGGCATTCTGAAAACTATTCAGTCGTCTCATGATTTACAGATTCTGGCTCTGACTGATCTTCGCTGAGCACGAAGATATCCTCATCAGAGGCTTTCATGAAGTATTGCTCCCGGGCTATTTTCTCTATGGCCTTCGGATTCTTGTCCAGTTCACGGATCTTTGCCTGATCACGCTGGTAATCTGCATTAAACTTCTCGGTCTCCTCCGCCAATTCATCAATACGCTGCAGGTTCTTCAAATGACTCCATACACTGTTCTCATCCAGAAAACCCACGATCAGCACACCGGCGATGCAGACCACCGCATATTTCAGAAATGCGGAACGCCACACACGGAGTAGAAATCCCTTGATGCTTGCGAATACTCTCATAATTATGAATTTGTCTGCAAAGATACAAAATAATTCATAATACATCATTCATTATTCATAATATTTTCGTAACTTTGCAGAAAAATTAATCAGTTTATATGGAATACATCGTATCAGCCAGAAAATACCGGCCTATGACCTTCGACACCGTTGTTGGTCAGGTTGCCCTGACAACCACGCTGAAGAATGCCGTCAAGAGCGGAAAACTGGCACACGCCTACCTGTTCTGCGGTCCCAGAGGCATTGGTAAGACGACTTGTGCGCGCATCTTCGCCAAAGCCATCAACTGTCAGAACCCCACGGCCGAGGGCGAGGCTTGTAATGAATGCGAGAGTTGTCAGTCCTTTAACGAACAGCGCTCACTCAACATCTTTGAGCTCGATGCGGCCTCGAACAACTCCGTGGAGCATATCAAGACGCTCATGGAACAGACACGGATCCCGCCGCAGTTGGGTAAGTACAAGGTCTTTATCATTGACGAGGTGCATATGCTCTCCACTGCGGCATTCAACGCCTTTCTGAAGACACTGGAAGAGCCGCCCGCACACGTCATCTTCATCCTCGCCACAACCGAGAAACATAAGATCCTGCCAACGATCCTCAGCCGTTGCCAGATCTACGACTTCGAACGGATGACCGTCCGTAACACCATCAATCACCTGAAGCACGTGGCCGAACAGGAAGGTATCACCTATGAGGAGCAGGCCCTGGCCCTCATTGCCGAGAAGGCTGACGGTGGCATGCGCGATGCCCTTTCTATCTTCGACCAGGCCGCCTCGTTCTGTCAGGGGAATATCACCTACGAGAAAGTCATTGAGGATCTGAACGTGCTCGACTCAGAGAACTATTTCCAGATTATCGACCTGGCTGTCAACAATCAGGTGAGCGACATCATGGTGCTGTTGAATAATGTTATCAACAAAGGGTTCAACGGTGGTCTGCTCATTCAGGGACTGGCCAAGCATGTGCGTAACGTGCTCATGGCCAAGGATCCTCAGACCCTGCCTCTTTTAGAGGTCAGCGACCAACAGCGCCAGCGCTATCAGGAGCAGGCTAAGAAATGTGAGACACGTTTCCTCTACCAGGCTCTGAAGTTGATGAACCAGTGTGATATCAACTATCGGCAGTCCAACAACAAACGACTGCTGGTGGAACTGACGCTCATCGAGATTGCGCAGATCACACAACCTGATGAGGACGCCAGCGCGGGGCGCCGCCCCAGAAGATTAAAATCCCTGTTTAAGCACCTGATACGCCAGTCTCAGCCACAGAAAGCAGCCCCGCAGGTAGCTGCGGCTAAGACCAGCGTATCATCTGACAGTCCTAATAATCCTAACATAACTAGCCAGGCTAGCACGTCTAGTAAGCCTACTGCCCCTAGTAAAACCAGCACTCCCACTAAACTCGGCGGAATCGGTTTCTCATGGAATAACCTTCGTGGTCGGGAGAAACCTGGCAAGATGAACATCATCCCAGGAACGGTTTCCAATACGATGGAGCAACAGACGGACTCCACTTTCACCCAGGAAGGCCTTGAACTCCAATGGATGGCCATGTGTAACCGTATGCCACAACAGTTCAGCGGTATCGCTACGCGCATGAAGAACATGAACCCCGTCATTACGGAATTCCCCATGGTGGAGGTGATCGTTGACAATGCCCTTATCAAACAAGAGATGGAGGACTTCAAAGGGCGCATTGTGAAGACGCTTCAGAACGCCCTCCACAATAACGCCATTACACTCAACATCCGAATTGCCGAACAACAGGAGCGCGTTATAGTCCTCACCCGCCGTGAGCAGTTCGAACTGATGAGCAAAGAAAATCCTGCCGTAGATAAACTACGACAGGTTTTCGATCTGGAACTGGCCTGAGCCTTATTCCCCAGTAAACTTTTTGATTGTCTTCAGACAGGCATCACTACTCACGGGCTTAGAGAGGAAGTCGTTACATCCGGCATCAAAGGCTAACTGACGGTCGCTATCAAAAGCGTTGGCCGTCAGAGCCACTATAGGCAGATCAGGATGAGTCTCCTTGATCTTCTTCGTGGCCTCAAGACCATCCATCACAGGCATCTTGATGTCCATCAGGACAATATCGTACTGACCTTCTTCTACCATCTTGACAGCCTCTTCGCCATTTTTGGCACGATCATACTGATAGTACTTCTTCAAGATGTACGTCATCAGGATATAATTGCTGTCGTTGTCTTCAGCTACTAAAATCTTTTTCATTGGATATTACTTTATTATTATAGTTAATTCTTTTTCCAGAGTTTACTCATATCCTCCAACGTCTTACCCTTGGTCTCAGGAACCAGACGCCATACGAAGAGGGCTGCGATCACACAGATGATACCATAGAGACCGTAGGTGAACCAGTGACCGAAGTCGTCACCCTCCGTCAAGTGCATGTTAAACATAGGCACAAACGAACTGGAGACGATGAAGTTGGAAATCCACTGGAAGGCCACGGCGATAGCCACGGCAGCACCACGGATGGTATTGGGGAATATCTCGGCGATGAGCACCCAAGTAATAGGACCCCACGAGAACATGAACGAAGCAGAATAAACCAGCAGAGAGGCGGCAGTGACAAATGCCAGACTGTCGTTACCGAAGGTCACGGCCACACCGAAGGCACCCAGTGCCATACCCAGCGAACCACAGATGAGCAACGGCTTACGCCCCAGTTTCTCTACCGTAAACACAGCCACGAGCGTGAACGAGATATTGATGATGCCCATGAAGACTGTCAGCATCATCGGATCGTCCATGCCCATGTCACCGAAGATACGCGGAGCGTAGTAGAGCACGGCATTGATACCCACAGCCTGCTGGAACACTGACAACATGATACCCACAAAGATGCAAAGGCCACCATAGGTCATCAGTTTCTCGGTCTTCACCACCATTGTGTCCTTGATGTCCTGCAGGATCTCGGCAGCCTTCAGTTTACCGTTGATCTTAGCAAGGATACCCTCAGCCTTCTGGTCCTGACCGATGGAGACGAGGTAACGCGGTGTCTCAGGTACGAAGCAGATGAGCAGGGCAAAGAGTCCTGCGGGAACAGCCTCACTACCGAACATATAGCGCCAGCCTGTGGTGACTGTCCATTGGGCTGCGGGATTGATGGCGGCTATGCCCTTACCCATCTCTTCCACCAGCGGCTGCAGATGGTCGCCCAGAATGAAGAAGTTCACGAAATAGACCACCAGCTGACCGAAGATAATGGCGAACTGGTTCCATGAGACAAGCATACCTCTGATATTCGAAGGAGCCACCTCACCGATATACATCGGACAGATAGCCGAAGCAAGGCCCACACCGATACCACCGATCACACGGTAGAAATTAAACATCAGAGCCAATGAATAGCTGGGCGTGCCGTACTCAAAGAACAGGAATTCGGGATCCATCGAGCCGAGCGCAGAGATAAAGAAGAGCAAACCGGCAATGATCAGCGACTTCTTACGACCCAGATTCGTGGCCAGAAATCCAGAGAGCGCCGAACCGATGATACATCCGATGAGGGCTGAGGCAGAGGTAAAACCATGCCACCCGTCGGTATAAACGAAATCCTTCGACTCCATGAAAAAGGCCTGGAGTCCTTTCTCTGCTCCGGAGATGACAGCGGTGTCATATCCGAACAACAAGCCACCAAGCACGGCGACCATTACAATTGAAATCAGGTAGGCTTTGCTACCTTGTTCTGTTTTCTGATTCATAACATTTATAATTTTGTTTATTTACTTTTTTACTTCTTTACCTTTAACAGTATCGGCAGACTCAGTGTGAAGGCCGTGCCCTCGTCTGATGTCTTGTTGAGCGTCAGACTGCCACCCAGTTTCACGGCCGTCTCACGACAGTAAGCCAATCCTAATCCAAGACCCTCCTTAAACTCATTTACTTTCGTAAAGCGATCAAAGATGATGTCAATCTTGTCTTGGGGAATGCCACAACCCGTATCTTCCACGGTAAAGTGGAAGTGAGTCTTGTCTTGCTTCAGCGTCAGGGTAATCTGCCCCTGTTCTGTAAACTTCACAGCATTCTCCAACAGGTTACCCAACATCTGCATTAAACTGTCGATATGGGTACACAACCTCGTGTTGCCAGACTGTATCTGATTATCAAAGACCACTTTGATACGCTGGGGATCCGTCCATGGCATGGCTTTGATGGCGCGGTTGCATATATCCACCACATCTGTCATATCCAGATTATTCAGCAAGTCCGTTTTGTTCTCATTCACCAACGCCTGCATCTTATTCACCAAAGAGGTGATCTGACGGGTGCTCTCACTCATGGTCCTGACAATACTCTTTCGTTCTTCGGTCTCCAATTCATTCTCGTCGTCGGTGAGCACTTTCGAGAAGCCGTTGATAATGTTCAAGGGGGTACGGATCTCGTGACTCATACTGCGGATAAATTCCGTCTTCACATGATCCGCCGCTATCACGAGTCTATTAGCCTCACGCAGTTCCTCATTCTTCGCTTTGAGTTTCTTGTTGTAGCGGCGGCGCAGGAAGATATTACGGTGCAGCAACACGATAAAGAGCAGTGCCAGCACCACCACCACAGACAGAATGATATTCAGCACGCGTGCCATCTTCTGCCCCCTCTTCATCATCTGGATGTCATGTTCCATCTGCCCGATATTCTCTGCAATCATCACACCCGTGATGGAGTCGCACTTCTGCATCAGTTCCCGCTGAGTCATAAAGGCCTTGTCGTTGTCGCCGATATAACGGTAGATGTCACACTTCACAAGATACCGCTCCTTCTGGTTCGGCAAGGCTTCGGCCTCTTCCAGTGCCTTCTCCGTGTCCCCGTTGAGCAGCGTCCGATAGACATTAGCATAGGGTACAAACAGATCACTTGATGGCGACTGTTTCTTTTTATTGGCCTCATCCGCCTGAAGCATACACTGGCGGAAATCATCGTAGCGGCGCAGTTTGAACTCCGCAATCGCCTTGATGGCATAGGCATCGGCCATAGCCCTGTAATAGTTCCAGGAATCATGGTGCTGATCCAGCACCTGCATCACCACGTCAACCCAGTGGAGCGACTCCTGAAGATCATTATTTAATTGTACGTGCGCAAGAGCGAGATAGATAAAGGCCAGACCATCTTTCTCGTATTTCGTACCCTTAATCAGTTCTACAGATTTCTGGAATTCCTCTAAAGCCCCGGGAATATTGCCACAGGTGTTATACACATGCCCCATCATGTTAGGCACGAAATAACGTTCCTCGGAATCCTCATTATAGGCCTTGATATCTTCCTTCATAACCTGCGTGATGTGATAAGCATCCTGGATGTTCATCCGTCCTAAGTTATACATCACCCCACAGACCCAGGCCGTATAGGCTGAAAACATATCCCCATCGGCCCGCGCATGGTTTTGGAAATCCACACAGGCCTGATACAGCACTTCTGCTGAATCCTGAGAACAACAATCCCACATCGCCTGCTCAAGCCGACGATGTTCCGCAGTATCCTTGCACTCCGGTGTCTGTGCCGACACGCACGATGAGGCAAAGAGCATCATCCCAAAAAAGACTGTTCTCAGCCGATGGTTGATCGTCATATTTGCGGTCTTTAGGAAATTCTCTGCAAAAATAAGTTATTTCTTTGAAATCTCCAAATTATTTTGATTGAATAAGCATTTTTTTATGAGATTATTTCCG
Source organism: Prevotella sp. (assembly GCA_017547605.1). Lineage (GTDB taxonomy): Bacteria > Bacteroidota > Bacteroidia > Bacteroidales > Bacteroidaceae > Prevotella. The sequence goes on along the minus strand of JAFYPG010000157.1, from coordinate 2,667 downwards.
TACGTCAGGATTTTTATGTACTTTTGTGCCCACTAGCAACTAATTAAATATCAAATATGAAGAAATTCCTTTCCCTTTTTCTGCTTGCTGTCAGTCTGACTGCATCGGCACAGCCCCATGTGATGGATATCAACACGAAGAAGCTCGGTGCCCCTGTACAACCTACGATGTACGGCATCTTCTTTGAAGACATCAACTATGCCGCCGACGGTGGGCTCTATGCCGAGATGGTGAAGAACCGCTCCTTTGAGTTCCCCCAGCACCTCATGGGCTGGCGCGCCTTCGGCAACTTCGACGTCAAGGACGACGGTCCCTTCGAGCGCAATCCCCATTACGTGCGCCTCAAGTACTCCGGCCACAGCGACAAGTTCACCGGTCTTGAGAACGAGGGCTTCTTCGGCATCGCCGTCAAGGAAGGTGCCACCTACCGTTTCTCCCTGTGGGCACGCTGTCCCGAGGGCGGCAGATCGACACTGGAGGTGAGTTTCGTCGATAACGACACCATGGGCGAGGATCAGCGCTTCGCCACCGTCAATGTCGAGATCAGCGGCAAGGAGTGGAAGAAATACACGGCCACACTGAAGTCACCGCGTACCGAGGCCAAGGGCGCCCTCCGTCTCTTCCTCGCCGGCGACAAGGCCACGACCGACGTGGAGCATATCTCCCTTTTCCCCACCGACACGTGGAAAGGTCGTGAGAACGGCATGCGCAAGGATCTGGCGCAGGCACTCTTCGACATGCACCCGGGTGTATTCCGTTTCCCCGGCGGTTGCATCGTAGAGGGCACCGACCTCGAGACCCGCTACCAGTGGAAGAACTCCGTGGGTCCCGTAGAGAACCGTCCGCTGAACGAGAACCGCTGGCACTACACCTTCGGCCACCGTTTCTATCCCGACTATTTCCAGTCGTATGGTTTCGGCTTCTTCGAGTTCTTCCAACTCTGCGAGGACTTCGGCTGTGAGGCCCTGCCCGTCATCAGTTGCGGACTGGCCTGCCAGTTCCAGAACCCAGACCCCACGAAGCCCGGCGTACACGTGGCCGTCGATGATCTCGACAGTTACATCCAGGATGCCCTCGACCTCGTAGAGTTCGCCAATGGCCCCATCGACAGCAAGTGGGGTAAGGTGCGCGCAGACATGGGCCATCCCGAGCCCTTCAACCTGAAATATCTCGGTGTCGGCAACGAGCAGTGGGACTACGACGAGGCCCACGGCGGCTTCGGTCCCGTCTTCACCGAGCGCCTGAAGAAGTTCAATGCCGCCCTCCGCGCCAGATACCCGCAACTGAAACTCATCGGCACCACCGGTCCCAATTCCGAGGGCTGGGACTTCGACCTGCTGCAGCCCCGTATGAAGGAACTGAAGGTCGATCTCTACGACGAGCACTACTACCGCAACGAGGAGTGGTTCCTCTCCCATGGTCTGCGCTACGACAGTTACGACCGCAAGGGTCCGCGCGTGTTTGCTGGCGAGTATGCCTGCCACGGTGCCAACGGCAAGAAGTGGAACCACTTCGAGACCTCGCTCTACGAGGCCGCCCACATGACGGGTATCGAGCGTAATGCCGACATCGTCCACATGGCTACCTATGCCCCACTCTTCGCCCATGTCGAGGGCTGGCAGTGGCGCCCCGATGCCATCTGGTTCGATAATCTCCGTAGCTTTAAGTCGGTGAGCTACTATGTGCAGCAACTCTTCGCCATGAACAAGGGCACCAACGTACTGTCGCTCACGATGGACAAGCAGCCCGTAGCCGGACAAGCAGGCCAGGATAGTCTCTTCGCCTCTTCCGTCTTCGATGCGGGCACGGGCGAGATCATTGTCAAAGTGGTGAATACCTCTGATGCCGCTCAGTCCATCACCCTGAACCTCCTCGGCATCAAGGGTGAGCGCACGGCACAGATTATCACCCTCAGCCACAACGGCATGGACGATGAGAACACCCTCGACAATCCCGAGAAGATCACGCCTAAGAGCGGTACGCTGAAGTGCGATGCCGGCAAGAAGAACACCCTCTTGCTCGACGACATCCCCGCCAAGACGTTCCGACTCTACAAGATCAAGAAATAGAACACTCACCGTCGCCGTAGATATAGGCGAAGGCACCGCTCTGGTAGTCGAAGATCTCCTCAGGCTTGAAGAAGCGGGCGACCTCGATGGCGGCATTCTCCACGGAGTCGGAGGCATGGACGATGTTCTGCTGGTTGCTCACGGAGTAGTCGCCGCGGATGGTGCCAGGGGCTGCCTGACGACCATTGGTGACACCGGCCATCGTACGCACTACCTGCACAGCCTCTACACCGGAGATGGCCATGGCCACCACAGGCGATGCCTGCATCGAGGCACAGAGTCCGGGGAAGAAAGGTTTGTCAACAAGGTGTGCATAGTGCTCACGGAGGATCTCGTCGCTCAGTTGCATCAGTTTCATACCTGAGATGCGAAGGCCGCGACGCTCAAAACGGTTAATGACCTCTCCAATAAGTTGGCGCTACACACAACTGGGTTTCAGTATTACTAATGTTGTATACATATTGATAAGTATTTTTGGTGAATAAATATTACACGACAGCATGCTTGCGCCGGAACTCCCAGAGTTCGAGGCTGTTGATGATATTCTGCCAGAGCACATAACAACCTGCGCCCACGGAGGCTACGGGATTCAGGTAGG
>JAFYPG010000156.1 GCA_017547605.1 Prevotella sp. | reverse complement strand
GGGGCGCACACCATCATGCACACCTACCACCCCCTCTGCATCGTCAGGCACCAGGGCGAGACCATTCTGTACAGAGTGGAAACGTGTCTGTCCACCATTGGCGAGTTGATACTCCACGTCGAAGTGATATTTCTCGCAGAGCTCATACCAATAGTCCTGCTGGGCCTCAGGCAATACGAGGATGATCTGCAGATCAGCCGAATACTCGCGGAATCGCTCGAGCGTCCGCATCAGCACGGGATTCCCCCCAATGGGCAGGAACTGCTTGGGAATGTCACTCCCCAACCGCAGACCCTTTCCGCCTGCCACGATAATCACATAATCCATCAGGCCATGAGGTGTTTGTAGCGCATACCCTCTGCAATCTGGTCAGAGGTGGCCTTATCCACAAGTTGTGTGAGCAGTTCGTAGGCGTATGGGAAGGCTGCGGCTGGTCCCTCACCTGTGGTGATGTTGCCATCGACGGTAACGAGGTCGCCCGTATAGGTGGCTCCTGCTTCAGCGAGTGCCTTCTCGAAACCAGGATAACAAGTGGCTTTCTTACCCTTGAGGATACCCAACTGAGCGAGCACCACAGCCGGAGAAGCACAGATGGCGGCAATCTTCTTGCCGGCCTTGTACTGGGCCATCAGCACCTCGCGTACACCCTCATGGGCGAAGAGGTTGCTGGCGCCAGGCATACCACCAGGCAGCATCAGCAGGTCAGCATCCGAATAGTCCACCTGATCAAACTGCAGGTCTGCCTCCATGTTCACACCATGGGCCGACTCCACGAGTGGGAAGATTGTCGTACTGATGGTTACTACCTCCACGCCCCCACGGCGCAGTACGTCAATGGGAATCAGGGCCTCGACATCCTCGAAGCCGTCAGCCAGGAATACATAAACTTTTGCCATAATTCTTTGTTTTAAGCGTTTTCTGTTGCAAAGATACAAAAAAACTGCGATAATCTGTTGATTATAACTCTTTTTTTGTATTTTTGCAGCCATAAAAGCAAAAATATGGAACACCGTAAACTGAGATTCGCCCTTTTCGGCAATATCTACCAGACGAATAAGTCTGCCTCTATTCAGAAAGTGTTATCGACACTCTCAGAACTCGGCGCCGAGTTGTATGTCGATGCGGAGTACTATGACTTCCTGAAGGACGACCTGCAAATCAACGTGCATGCCGACAACGTGTTCTATGGCAACGACTTTGATGCCGACTTCGTGATCTCGATGGGTGGCGACGGTACCTTCCTGAAGGCTGCCAGTCGTGTGCGTGAGAAGAATATCCCCATCCTTGGTGTCAACATGGGACGTCTGGGTTTCCTCTCGGATATCAATCCTGACAATATCGAGCACTATCTGGAAGCCCTCTATCATGACGATTTCGCCATTCAGTCGCGCGCGTTGATTAAGGTGGAGACGGATGTGGAGCCCCTTGAGGGTTACAACTGCGCCCTTAACGAGGTGGCCATCCTGAAGCGCGATACGGCTTCGATGATCTCCGTCCGTGCCAGCATCAATGGTCAGTACCTGAACACCTATCAGGCCGACGGTCTGGTGATCTCCACGCCTACGGGTTCTACGGCCTATTCACTCTCCAACGGTGGACCTATCATCGTGCCTGGCACGAAGGTGTTCTCCATGACGGCCGTTGCTCCTCATTCTCTGAACGTGCGTCCTATCGTATTGCCTGACTCTGCTGTGATCGAACTCGACGTGGAGAGCCGTAGCCATAATTTCCTCGTGGCCATCGACGGTCGTTCCGAGAAATGCAAGGAGGGCACCAAACTTACCCTGCGCCGTGCCCCCTACGATATCAATGTGGTGAAGCGCGCTGAGCATCGTTACTTCGATTCCCTCCGTGAGAAGATGATGTGGGGCGCAGACCAGCGCTAAACAACTGATGAAAGTCATCTACAACAAATATTTCCCGTTTGGCAGTTTTTTAGCTACCAATATCTTCGGAATCATCTTTTGCAGAAGCGACAAGGGACGGTTGAGTGAGATCGACAAGAATCACGAATACATCCACTCCTTGCAGCAACGCGAAATGTTGTTCCTGGGGTTTATGTTGTGGTATTCCATCGAATGGCTCTGGCGCTATGTCAAGTGTCGCAACTGGATGAAAGCCTATCACGACCTGTATTTCGAGCGTGAGGCTTACATGATGGAGGGCGACTTGGCGTATCGCCACCACAGGAAACCTTTCGCCTGGATGATGTTCGTGCCTAAGGGTTCGCTGCTGCACAAGATTGGTTCCTTCTTTGGCGATTTGGCTGCGTTTGTCAGGAAGGACTTCCTCTGGGGGAAATATCTCTTCGCCTTTGTGCTGGCAGTGTCGATCATCATCGCCCAACTGCATTTCCATATCTACGATCTCATCATCGCTCCGACGTTCGACGATGGCACCTCGATGCTTCGCATACCTCTTATTTTTATTACGGTGTATTTCCTAGTGCTGATACCCTCGTTGGCTATGCACCACGAACTATGGCGACTGCGACGCTGGCAGGTGTGGGTGTTCCCCGTTATCCTGCTCACCATCGATGGGGCAGGACAGGGTTTCTATGGCTATGTGCACTGGGCTGAGACTCATGGCGTTACGCTGAAGGACCAGTGCTACTTGCGACTCTTGGGATCGTATATGTTCCGATCCGTATTCATCGTGCTGTTGCTCTGCGTGTTCCGTTGGCTGACGGAGGGACGTTTCGGCCTCTTTGGGTTGAAGCGTTCAGGCAAATACCTGCGCGTCTATGCCCTCATCTACGTGCTACTGTTGCCGATGTTCCTCATGGTATCTTTCACCCCACAGTTCCTCAGTTTCTATCCCATCATGCACATCGACTTCTATGATGGTGCCCTGGGGTGGGAGCGCTGGCAACTGATCGGACTGTTCGAGGCGTTCTATATCAACGACTATATTGGTGTTGAGGGTATGTTCCGAGGTGCTCTGGTGATAGGCATGGCTCGTTGGCTGGGGTGTAGGGCAGTGTTGCCGATGGCTTTGGCGTATATGTGCATCCACCTCGGAAAGCCTGACCTCGAGCTCTGTTCTTCCGTCATCGGAGGCTATATCCTTGGTGTCCTTGCCTGGCGCACCCGCCATCTCTGGGGAGGCATCATCATTCACCTCGGCATCGCCCTGTTCTTCGAAGCCGTAGGCATCACCCGTTTGCTGTTGCTCTGAATTATTTTTCTTGCAAAAAACATCAAAATTACTTGGATTATTCGGAAAATGTCTGTATCTTTGCAGCCGTATTATTCATAAAACCAAGAATCGATATGGAAAAAACAACGAAAAGAACACGCGAAGAAGTCCGTGCAGCCTT
>JAFYPG010000155.1 GCA_017547605.1 Prevotella sp. | reverse complement strand
TAGAGGTGAGGGATATGGTTGTTATGCCAAAGGTAGAACTGAGCGTGTGGGATGTAGGCGGAGTCGCACACAGGGGAAGTACTTGCGTCCCTTCGGTAGCAAGCGGCAAAGCCGAGCGCCTCTGTAATCCAGTCGCTGACGCTCCTTTCTCACAGCAAGGACAGTCCCCGTGTGCTCCCCACGCGCCCAGTTCTACCTTTGGCATGACGCGCATATCTTTCACTTCTACTATATGTGTTATAAACTCCGGGATCTCGTCGGTCTTCGCCAGCACCAGTATAATCTGTAATCCCTGTTCCTTCGCCAGCATCGCCAACAGCGCTTTGAGTTGATCCCGTGTCTCAGCGTCGAGCCCGATAAACGGATTCTCCATGATCAGCACCTTCGGCTTAGTGAACAGCGACGCTGCCAACTTATACTTCCTCAACTCTCCGCTCGACAGCAGGATGATATACTTATCCAACAGCCCTTCCAGATGAAACAACTCGTAGATATGCTGCTGCAATGTCCTGCGCTCTGGCGTATCCTCGCCCGCCAACTGATAAGCCTCTTCGAGTTTACTTCCCACGGTGGGTGTCTCCTCGTCGATCTCCATCTGGTTCCAGCGCTGTTGCAGGAAATAGGTCTTATCATTATCTCCGCCATAGGTATCGCGGAACGAGATATGTTTCAGATTATTATACGGCTCGTCGAACGCATACTTCACCATATCGGGAAAGGCAGGGTGACGGCCCGTGATCATATCCACGAACATCGACTTACCCGCGCCGTTCCTGCCTACGATGGCGATATGCTCGCCCTCATCCAGCGAGAAGTTCACGGGCTCTGCCATCGACCACTCGGGCTTACGGGCCCTGGCGTTGGTTATCTCAATCGTCTTCATCATCTTTGGGGGTACCAGAGTTTGTCGAAGTGTTGCGTTTCGACACCTTGTCCTTGTTTTTATTCACGAAGTCCTTCCAACCTCTGTATTTCACGTCACTCTCGGGGCGTCCCATCTGTAGGTAGTGGCAATAGGCGGCCGCCAAGGCATCGGTGGCATCCATAAACTTACCCATCTCATCCTGAGGAATTTTCAGGAGACGCTGCAACATCCCTGCCACCTGTTCCTTCGAGGCATTGCCATTGCCCGTGAGTGCCATCTTGATTTTCATCGGCGCATACTCGTGGATGGGCACACCATGGTGGATGGCCGCCGCGATGGCCGTACCCTGCGCACGTCCGAGTTTCAGCATCGACTGCACGTTCTTGCCGAAGAACGGTGCCTCGATGGCCATCTCGTCAGGCAGGTAGCCGTCGATGATGCTTGTCACGCGTTCGAAGATATGGCCGAGCTTCAGATAGGCATCAGGGAACTTCCGCAGGTCGATCACACCCATGGTTATCATCTGCGCCTTGCCGTCTTTCACCTTCAGCAAGCCGTATCCCATCAGGTTCGTGCCGGGGTCGATGCCCAGAATAATCTTCTCCATATCTGCTGCAAAGGTAATGCAAATCGGGCGAAATACCAAATTTCTTTGCGTATTTCCTCTCAGCCCATGAAAAGTGGCGGAAATATTTGGATTATTCAGAAATAGTCGTTATATTTGCAGTCTAATAACTATAGAATAATGATGCAGATGAAGAGAACAATCGCCTTTTTCGTACTACTAATGACCATCGGAACAGGTTCCTCATTGTCGGCTCAGGAGTCCGACGAGGAGATAGACCTGCAGGATCTCTATCAACAGATTGACGATGCCATCGACCATTCTTCGGAATATGTCGCCACGCGGCTCATGCAGATAGCGGATACGCGCCAGATGCTTCTCTCTGAGAGCAGCATGGAGAAGCGGTTTGCCTTGGCGGAACAACTTTATGCACTCTATAAGCCCTATAAGAATGACTCGGCGCTCTATGCGGCTGACCTCTGTATCTCGCTTGCCGACTCGCTGAACCGAAAGGATATGGTGGGACTCTATCTCTCGCAGAAGGCCCACCAGTGCTCCAATGCGGGAATGTACGTGGAAGCGCTCAACCTGTTGAAGAAGGTTGACAGACAGGCACTCGGTCCCAATGAACTGACGAAATACTATGCAGCGTGGATGCACGTCTGGGGTGAGATCGGTTCTTGCTCCCAGCAGCACGATGAGCGCTGGAACTACTACGGCTTGCAGGACAGCTATCGAGACTCCGTACTTGCTGTGGCAGAGGAGGGTAGTGAGGAGTATCTGCATCTGAAGATGGATGTGCTCAATGCCAGAAAGCAGTATCAGGATGCGCTCCGTGTCAGTGATAAGTGGCTCAAAAAGGTTACTGATGGCACCCATGAGAATGCCTTTGCCGCCTTCTACCGCTCAGTGGCCTATGACAAGCTGAACAATGGCCGTCAGGTGCGCTACTGGCTGGGTAAGTCTGCCCTCGACGATATCAAGTGTGCTGTCTTCGACCAGGCATCGCTCTTGATGCTTGCAGAGCGCCTGTGTGAGGATGGTGACTATGAGCGGGCTTATCGCTATGTCCGTTTCTGCGAGGCCTGCAACACGGCGTTCTCGCCCCAGTTGCGTAACTATCAGGTGCGCTATGTGGCTAACGTCATGGAAGCCATCCATCAGAATGACCAGGCCCGCTATTCACGTCTCCTGACCGTTGCCTGCGTGGGAGCACTGTTGCTTCTGGTAGTGATAGTCTGGCTTCTTTTCCGTCTGCGCCGCAGAGCCTGACTCCTGTGTATAATGAAGGAGATATAATCTCTGAAAGCAAAACAATTTGTTTTGCTTTCAAAGAAGCCATCTCTACGATGTGTTTAACCTATCTTTTCGAAGGTAAAACAAGTTGTTTTACTGTTAAAAAAAGGAGCCCGAAGGCTCCTGGAAAATGATAAGTTTCTCGTTTAGAACGCCAGTATGGGGCGAACACCGTGTTGGCTGCCGTTCTTACCTGCGTAGCTGAAGTAAAAACCGTTTTGATCGCCTATATCTGTAGCGTCGATGCTCAGATAGACGGCATTGCCGGAGGAGTACTCGGAACTAGACCAGAAAAAGATATATTCATAAGTCATACTGTCGTAGTTACCTGCTCCAGCCTTCTCTAGTGCAGTATTCCATGCAGAGGCACCTAAATGGTTGTTATCAAACCAACTCCCCCAGGTCACACTGTTCTTGTCCACTCCGCCGAGGCCCTTCATCATCATCACCCACTGCTGTGCACTGGGCAGGAACCAGCCCGTGTTACAAGTAGCAGGAGCCGCGAGACCTGTATAGTTTTCCGCCAGATAGGCTGCTGGGTATTTCTCATTGGCATTTGCTTTTGCTGTCAGCCTCGTCGTGTTATAATAACCACTCACGTTCTCCGTGCGCTTAAGAGCTTCTGCACTCGTGACTGATTCGCCAGTGAATTCCTCAGTCGTATAATCCGTGCTCCATCTCGCATTATTGGTGGCATTCTTCAGGCAGAGCACGAGGCCGTGACCGCCACCGTAGTTCTTCTCGGTGATTGCATCATCCTCTTCTGTATCAGCTTGGTCGAGATACGCAACGACACCGATGGCAGTAGTGCCAGCGGCTGTAACAGCGGCAGTATTCGCATAGATATTTCCGTCGGCGCCAAACAGCTGGCCGAGCTCCACCTTCGTCAGTGCAAGTTCTGATGAGGTATATAATTTGCCGTTTTCCAGCGTGATACCGCTCTTCACCTTTCTATATACACCAGTGGCAGTTTGGGCGGTGATGGTGATGGTGTTATCCTCTACGGCATACAGGGAAACGTAGATGGCATCGAGTCCATCAGGAGTAATTGTATAAGGAACTCCTCCTCCTGATCCATCGTCAATCTCCAGACTGGTGATTTGGTCTGTGATATCGTTTGTGCCGTCGGTGAAGGTAAACTTCCAGATGCAGTTTTGTCTCGTCATTGCTACACCAGTCGGAAGTGTAGGTGTGCCGCTACTGACGGTCAGCGTGCCACTGCCTTGGCATTGGTCATAATTGGCGCTGACATCATCAAGCGTTCCTGTCTGATCAAAATAAGCATCTACATCGCCACTGGCAGAACTGTAGGGATAAAAGAAGTCGATGGTGCTTTCTCCTTCCATAGGAGAGGTCAAGGGTACGGTGATAGTTGCATTGCCACTACCGTCAACAGATGTCACTGTACCTTTCGCATAGGCATCTTCATTATTAGTATCTTTATATCCAACCAACAATTCCTCGTCCACTGCCCATTCCGATGTCAGTGTACCGTCCTCTGGGTCGGCCAGTGCGCGGGTGGCGGTACCGTCTTTAGGCAAAAGTGTGGCTGTTAGTGTCACGATATGGCCTTTAATCCCATCAGGCTGCTGAGTCTCTGCGACAGAATCGTCGTTTGAGCAGGCTGTCAGTGAGAGGGTCGTCAGTGCAAGTGCTATCGTCCAGATATTATGCTTTATTGTTTTCATTGCCGTAATAGTTTAAAAGATTAGTACTATCCTGCAAAAGGATTTCCACCATCACCGTAGTCACCAGGATTATCCAGACCACTGCCAGCCAACAACTGGATTGGTTCTCTTAGTTCATACACTTGGTACGCGGGCTTCACATACTCTTTCTTCTTTGTTTCCATACGCAAATCTATTAATTGATTGTTAATGAAAGTAGTTTCCGTTGCAAAGATACAAATCCATTTTGATAATAACAAGGATTTCGCCTACTTTTCTTGAAAAAAGACTCATTATTCACCACATTGCCACTTTGCCACAAAAAGGTGGTTGCAATGATGAACAGAAAAACGCGCACGCTATCCGCCAGTGACGAAACGTAATATCGAAGGGCACGAAATTACGGATTCGAGGGCTCGAAGATGGTCGCCTATCTACAGGATCAGACTGCCGACTTGATAGACGAGGGCAGAGACAATCCAGGCGACGACAGTGGTATAGCAGGCGGCAAAGGCAGCCCAGCGCCAGGAGCCCGTCTCGTTCTTGATGGCCGCGATGGTGGCTACGCAGGGGAAGTAAAGCAATATAAATATAAGGTACGCGTAGGCAATGAGTGGTGTGATACCCTCGGAGAGCATCACCTGGCGCAGGTGGGTATAGCGCTCGCTGTCGTTGCTGAACTCCTCTTCGTCGGCGAACGAGTCGTCGCCCGAGTAGAGCACGCCGATGGTGGAAGCCACAATCTCCTTGGCTCCCACACCAGCCAGCAGCGAGACATCGAGTTTCCAGTTGAAGCCCTGGGGCATGAAGATTGGTTCGATGGTCTTACCCATGCGGCCGATATAACTCTGTTCCTGCTGCTGTTCGCGAGGAAGTGATTCGTTATGCGGGAAGTAACCGAGTGCCCAGACGATTACTGAGGCCACGAGGATGATACCACCCATCTTCTTCAGGTATTCCTTGCCCTTCTCCCACGTGTGGCGCCAGATGGCCTTCGGTGTCGGCCAGCGGTAGGGCGGCAGTTCCATCACGAACGGCGTATCCTCGCCCTTGATGACTAATGACGAGAAGAACTTGCTGATGATCACCGACATGGCGATGCCAACGGCATAGAGTGACAGCAGCACCCACGAGCGGTATTGCAGTGAGAAGAACGTGCCAGCGATCATAATATAAATAGGTAATCGGGCGGAGCACGACATGAACGGCAGGATCATCATCGTGATGATACGCGAGCGGCGGCTCTCGATGGTACGTGTCGCCATGACGGCGGGCACGTTACAGCCGAAGCCCATGATCAGCGGGATGAACGACTTGCCATGGAGTCCCATCTTGTGCATCAGTTTGTCCATGATAAAGGCGGCGCGCGCCATGTAGCCCGAGTCCTCCATCAGTGAGATGAAGAAGTAGAGGATGAGGATCTGTGGCAGGAAGACGATGACGCTACCCACACCGCCGATGACACCATCGACGAGCATGGCTTTCAGCGGACCTTCAGGCATGTTCACGCTGACCTTGTCGCCTAACCAGCCGACGAGCCATTCGATCCAGTCCATCGGGTATTGTCCTAATGAGAACGTAGTCTCGAACATCACGTAGAGCAACAGGAAGAAGATGGGGAAGCCAAAGTACTTATGCGACAGCACACGGTCTATCAGATGCGTTACCTTGTAGGTGTCCTCCTTCGAGCCCGTCTTGAACTTCGCCTCCTTCAGTGCACCGTGGATGAAGCCATACTTGGCATCCATGATGGCCGTCTCGGAGTCGCTGCCCGTCTCCTCCATCACACGGGCAGAGGCCTTGTCGCGGGCATGTGTCAGGTTGTGGAAGTCGTGCATGCGGTTTTCACCCGCCATGTGCTTGCCTAAGTAGTCGAGCACCTGAGAGTCGTGCTCCAGCAGTTTTAGTGAGAGGTATCGGGTGGAGTAGTGTTGGGTGATATGCTCATCGGCTTTCAGGTATTTCTGGATATGACTGATGCCGTCCTCGATCTCGTGGCCGTAGTTGATATGCAGGTGGCGCGAATGCTTGCTGGCACCCTCATACACCTGGATGACGGCGCGGAAGAGTTCTTTGACACCCATACCGTTCTTAAACGATGTGGGAATCATCGGCATTCCGAAGAGGTGGCTCAGGGTTTCGATATCGACACTGTCGCCACGCCGCTCAAACTCGTCGTACATATTCAGGGCGCACACCATACGGATGTTCATATCCACCAGTTGGGTGGTGAGGTAGAGGTTGCGCTCAAGGTTGGAAGAGTCGATGACGTTGATGACGACATCAGGCATCTTCTCCGTCAGGTGTTCGCGGACGTATAGCTCTTCTGGCGAATAGCAAGAGAGCGAGTAGGTGCCGGGCAGGTCGGTGAGGTTGAACTCGTAGCCGAACATCGAGGCGTGGGCTTCGGTGGCATCGACGGTGACGCCTGAGTAGTTGCCCACATGGCCGTGGGCGCCAGAGGCGTAATTGAAGAGTGAGGTCTTGCCGCAGTTGGGATTTCCTACCAGCGCCACGTTAATCGTACGGCGCTCCTTCATGGCCTCGTGGTGGATATAGTCGTCCTCGTGGCGGTTGTCATCGGGGGATAGTCTGAATGTCGTCGCCTCTAAAGGGGTATCGGTGGAGACCACCTCTATATGATCGGCCTCCTGATGCCTGAGCGACACCTCGTAGCCCATCAGTTTGTATTTTACCGGATCCTGCAGGGGGGCATTGAGAAGCACCTCCACCTTCTTGCCCTTGATGAATCCCATCTCGATGATGCGCTTACGGAAACCACCGTGACCCTGTACCTTTACGATCACACCGCTTTCGCCTGTCTTCAGTTCTGAGAGTTTCATAACCTAATCATTTTTGCTGCAAAGATAAACTAAAAAGGTGTGCAACTGGGTTGCATCATGCCCCTTTGGTATCAAATTACCTACTTTTGGGGATAGATGACGTCGTAGAGCATCCGTGAGAATTTATCCGCACCCGTGGATGTCAGGTGACTGGAGTCGTTGAAGTCATCAGGTGTAAAGCCCTCGGCAAAGAGGAAATTATGGTACTCCACGTTCGGATATTTCTGCTGCAACTTCTGGACGAAGTTCTCAATGTCGCGTAGGGCCTCGGGATGGATGGCATCCTGATAGGTCTTATAGACAGGTGTATGTACCAAGATCAGTCTGGCTCCCTGCTGCTGGGTCACTCGTGCAATGGTCTCATACACGTTCCAAAGCTTGTCATACGTCTCCCTGTCAATAGGTACGGAGGGATCGAAGTCATCAGCCAGGTTACGGTATTCCCAGTCTGTCAGTCGTTCGTTAACGTCGAGTCCGCAATATCCCAAGGAGTCGCACTCCAGTATCTTATCAGCCTTATTCCAGAAACGGGACATGTAGTTCAGTTTGGAATTCAGGATCTCTGACCAGTACCAGAAGGGCTTCAGGTGTATGCCCATATATTTCGTATGCATGCAGTGACAGGTGCCCATAAGACTGAATGCCCCGGTGTTGACCTCCTGCTCGTTATGCTTCAAGCGTCCGAACAGGAAAGTGGAGTAGTCCATGTGCATGATGACAGCCTTGAGGCTGTCCATGCCAGGTACGTATTTCTCTGCTAAGGCGGCATCGTATTCATTCAGTCGGGCAGAGATTGCCATATTGAAGGCGCCTTCTCCCAACAGGGCAGGATTGACACCCTCCTCAACGTGTGAACTGCCTAAGAGCAATACTTTGATATCCTTCTGGTGGTCTTCCACATACTGCCGCTTATAGGAATAGACATTCGGGCGGTATAGCAATCCTACCTCAATGGCTATTAGCATCACGAGGAGCAGGGCACCGAACTTGGAAAGGGTGATAAGAAACTGCTTCATATGGTGTCAGAATTGGAAGTAAATAAATGCCTGGCTCTTGCCTGTGAAGGTGATGATGAGCAGGATGATCAACAGATAGAAGGCAAAGCGGCGGACTCTCGTGCTGAACAGTCGGAAGTCCTGCAGTTGGAGGGCATGTTCCTGCTTGCGTTGGATCCACTCGACAACGAGTAGCATAAGAGCCATGAGGATATACAGTTTGCAGTAATTGTCGATAACCATGGGGGCTGTGAAGCCATTGGTACCTGTGGCCATGAGGAAGTCAAAGGCCTGACTGATGTTGTCTGCCCTGAAGAATACCAGCGACAATGCCCAGAGACAGAAAGTGAGCATCATCTTTCCAACATCTTTCAGGAAGGGCAGACCATGGTCGTTGGCTTTGAGTTTCTTGTTCTTCCCAAAAGCACCCGACAGGATGAGGGGGATAAAGAGCAGACCATGATATAGACCGAAGACGCCAAAGGTCCAGTTGGCTCCATGCCACAGACCAATAAGTACCAGGTTGATGATGGCCGCCAGCATGATACCGGTATTCCCGATATTCCTAAAGGCGATGTTCAGGGGCATGAAGACATAATCCGTGATCCATCCCGTGAGTGACATGTGCCACCTGCGCCAGAACTCCGCCATGTTACGGGCGAGGAAAGGATGGTTGAAGTTTCTGTTCACTTGGAAGCCCAACAATTTTCCGACGCCAATGGCCATGTTGGAATAGCCGTCGAAGTCGGCATAGAGCTGGATGGGGTAGAGCAGGATGGCAATCAGGAGCATGGCCGATGACTGACTGTCGTATGCCGTCCAGGCATTGCCAGTAATGATGGCCAGGTTGTCGGCGATGACCATCTTCGTGAACATACCCCACAGGATCTGCCGGCAACCGTCTGCCGCCTGCAGGTAGTCTAATGTGTGTACGCGCTTCAACTGCGGCAGGAACTTGTCAGGACGGTCAATGGGACCAGAGAGGATCGTCGGAAAGAATGCGATGTAAGCGGCAAACTCCGTTAGGTCCCTGCTGGGCATGATATGCTCGCGATGGATTTCAATGATGTAACTGATGAGCTTGAACGTGAAGAAACTGACACCGATGGGCAGGATGATGTGAAGCGTGTTCCATGATACCTGTAGGCCGATGGCAGTCAATAGGTCTGCCAGTGACTCGGCGAAGAAGTTCAGGTATTTGAAATACAGCAGGACGGCGATACCTAACACCACACTCATTGTCGTGATATGAGAGGCCCTGCGTGTATGTTGGCTGTCCATCTCGTGGCGGAGCCACAGTCCCAGTCCCCAGAATACGGTGGTGGCCCCTAATAACAGGGGAATCATCCGCCAGTCGGCAATGCCATAGAAGACATAACTGGCCAGCAACAGCCAAATGTTCTGAAAACGTGGGGACTTCCTGCAAACAGGCAGATAATAGACGGAGAAGACTATTATAAAAAAGAGCAGGAAACTGTATGAATTGACAACCATGTGCTTACTTCAGTTTCTCTTGCATCGAGGTGACCATCTCACCGACGTTCCTCCACTTCATGATCTCTAAGGAGGTGAACTTAATGCCAAATGCCTTTTCGATGGCCACTATGAGCTGAATATGGCTCAGGGAGTCCCATTCCTCAATATCGTTGGCACTGGTCTCGTCTGTCAATTCCAGTTCGTCGAGGTCGAACACATCCATGAAGATCTCATGTAACTTACTAAAAATCTCTGCTTTTTCCATATCTTTTATCTTTTTACTTTTTACCTTTACGTCATGTGTTGTGCAGCGTTGATTGGAATCTCTACGCCGTTCAGCTGTTGACTGGCCTCCATCAGACGGACGATGATACCAGCCACCTCTTCCGGCTGTAGGAGCGTCTTCAGAGGATGCACCTCTTTCATCTGTTCCAACTGGAAGTCCTCAACCTTTCCAAAGTCTGTCTGCATATAGTCGGGGAGGATACAGTTGCTGGTGATGTTAAACCGTCCCAGTTCCTTGCTCCAACTCTTGGACAGTTGCCGGATATAAGCCTTGGTTGCTGTATAGACGGAGAATCCTGTTGGTGGTACGTCCATTACGTAGGAGGTGATGATATTGATGATCTTTCCGAACTTACGTTTCCGCATGCCTTGGGCACAGGCCTGCGTAATCCTGATGACAGGCATCACGTTGTCGTGGAAGGCCTTGGAGAAGTCGTCTGGGGCTGTTTTGTGGAAGTGGACACCTTGTGCGCTACCGGCATAGGCATTGTTGATGAGCACATCGACCTGTTCATCTGCCAGGCGTTGCACAAACTGGCCCACACTCGCCTCGTCGGTGAAATCTACCTGAACAGCCCTGACGTTGGCGTATTTGCCAGCCAGTGCCCGGGCTTCATCCTCATGACGGCAATAGGTAAACAATACCTGATGCTCTGCCAAGGCAGCACACGCTTCTACCAATGCCTTCCCCAAACCAGAGGATCCTCCTGTGATGATAATGTTCATGCGTTATTCGTTTAAGAGTCCTATCTGCACATGCCCTTTGGCCACCAGTTGACGACCAGTGTCTGTTGTCTTATAGAACTTGAGTTTGTAATTGATGATGTTGACTGCCTCAGAAACGGTGTCGATACCAGCCTCGAGTGTGATCTCATCGTTCAGGAACACTGGTTTGTGGAAATTGATGTCCTGTGACTGGATCATGACGTGGGGGGTGGGGAGACACATGCCTACGAAGTGAGAGATAAAGGCATTGAGGATGTTGCCATACATGACACACCCTTTGAACCCCTTTGCCTGGGCAAAGGCTTCATCGGTATGCAGGGGATTCATATCCTGACTGCAACGCTGGAAACTTTCGTAAACCTCAGGCGTCACCTGATAGACATGTGACAACGAGGACGTCTTCTCTGCCAGTTCTGTAATGGTCATACTGTTTCCGTTTTAGTGATATAACACTCTCTTGGTTGGTAGGCTACCACATCCAGTTCATACTGGGCAGTGGCTGCATCTTCGATTCTTGTAAAGCCAAGATCTGGATAATGTTGTTCCACCATTTTGTTCTTGGGGGTAGGCAGGTATTCACCAACGATACGCTTATAGCCAGCAGCCTTGGCGCGCTCCACCATCGTGTTGAGGGTGAAGTTCTCCATGCCACGCTTCAGGACGCGGCAACTCATGAACCACGTGTCCACGAACAGCGTTTCTACATCCTGAGGCTTCATGATGATGACGGCAATCAGACCGTTATCACCGAACTTATCCTCGAGGGTAAAGCTGAGGTCGATGACTTTTGGATCCTGTGCCAGTGCCTCGATATCGGCCTCTGTATAGCGGATGGTTCTGAGGTTGAACTGATTGCTGCGCTGGGAGAGTTGGGCAACGCGTGGGGTATTGAACTTCGTGAATCCACTGACGACGGACACCATATCAAGTGACTTCAGGAAATCAGCCTCGTTGCTGAAGGTCTTCTGGAGGGACACACGCTTGGCTTCTACCTGATACTGTTTGGTACGGTCTTTGTCAGCGTTGCTATAGGATGCCGTCTCAAAGAGATTCAAACTATAGAGGTACTCGAGATAATCCCCAGGATCGACGGGGAGTTCTGGCACTGTAATACCAGGGATATTCTCCCTGACCATATTGCGCTCGAAGGGGTTGTCATCGAGGAACACCATCGAGTCGAAACCGATGTTCAGGATGCTCTGGATGGTACGGATGTTATCTACCTTTGTTTCCCAGTTGGCTTGGAATACGGCAATATCTTCGAGTTTCAGCACCATGTCAGGATGCTTCTCGAAAGGCTCTTTGGCCGTCTCCTCATTGTTCTTGGAGGCCACACAGATGATGATTCCCCGCTGTTTTAGTTTCTTCACCCACATCTGGAACTCTGTGAAAGCCTTACCAATACCCAGACCATGTCCCAGTTGTATGCCTTCCAGTCCGTCATCGCCGATCACACCTCCCCACACCGTATTATCAAGATCCAGAATCAGGCATTTCTTGAACTGTCCCTTGACGGCACAGATAATATCCATGACCCGACTGGCCACATAGGGTAGGGCATCAATGCTAAGCACCATCTCTGTGCTGACATATACATTGGGGGCAAACATGAAGTCACGGCCTAATTTGTTCTGCAGTCCGGCAATATCACAGATAAACAGGTTGGCGTATTGCTGGGAGAGATCCATCAGTCCCATATTGAGCTTGCGTACCTGATATGTCAGTGAGGAAGTCACTTTCGTAGCATAACTGCCAAAGACGGTGTCCTCGATCTCCGGATAGTCGAAATAAATAATCTTCTTATTGGCCAATGCAGGGTTCTCACAGAGTGAAGATACAAAGGCGAGACGGTCGTCTGCCATGGTACTCTGCTGTTCCGGATTCAAAGCGCTGTGCTTCTCACCCAACTTATGCGTTGACTGGAACACAACGATGAAATCCGCATCAAACTCATAGAGTTCACTTGTGGGATCCAGGAACTGCCGTTCCACCTGATTGTACTCTGCCTCGAAGAGTTCGACCTGATAACCACGCTCGATGCCAACTCCTCTAATGGCCGTGCCCAGAAATTGTGTGGCTGTGTCACCTACCAGAGCCACCTTGATTTGTGGCAGTCCTGCAGGCATGTGCTTCACTGATTTCTTGAGTTCTTGGAAAGAAAGCATACTCGGTTATTCTGTTTCGAAATAGTTTTCCAATTCGCTGCGGGCACTTCCCTGTTCGTTCTCCATGTCTCGGATGATCTGACCTTTCTCCAACAGAGCGATACGTGTGGAGATATCAATGGTGTGGGCCAGGTTGTGACTAGATACGAGAATGGTGGCTCCCGTCTCCTTGTTATATTCCGTTAGCACATGCTTCAGCACATTCTGGCTGGAGGGGTCCAGGAAGTTGAAGGGCTCGTCGAGAATGACCAGTTTAGGACGGTTGAAAAGGGCGGAGATAATGCCCACCTTCTGTTTGTTACCCGCCGAGAGGTTACGGATGAGTTTCTTCTGTCCAAAGATCTCACCAGCCGAGAGGCGCTCAAAGTCCTTAAGACGTTCATCCACCTGTTCCTGAGTCATGTCCGTGATCTTGCCGATGAAGGCGAAATATTCCTCAGGAGTGAGGAAGTCGATGAGGAAACCTTCGTCGATATAAGCGCCTGTGGAGGCTTTCCATTCCTCAGACACGGCAGGGTTGATGCCGTCGAGACCAACCTGGCCTTCATCGGGTTTCAGCAGATCGAGGAGCATGCGGAACAGAGTGGTCTTTCCTGCACCGTTATTTCCTACCAAACCGAGGATATCACCGTCGTTGATGGTAAACGTTTCGATATTACAGGCGAGGGTCTCGCCGAAAGATTTCTTGAGGTTTTCTATTGTAATCATACTACACCCTTTCCATGACAATTCTTAAACTTCTTACCTGAGCCGCAGGGACATGGATCATTACGTCCGGGTAATTTGTCCTTGATGATCGGTGTGCGATTCTGTTGGGCACGGGTGTCGTGCGCCGCTGCGGCAGCCTGATTGGGATCTGTGAGCTGTTCCTCACCGATGTTCTGCTTCGACTCCGTATATTGCTGGCGCTGTGTACGTTGTTCGGGGGCCGCCTCACGAACATGCTGTTGGGTAGCCTCAGGAATCTGGGCACGCGTGAGGATAGAGCAGATGCGGTTGTACATCTCGTTGATCATGTCGTCCCAAACCTTCGCTGATTCAAGTTTGAAGATCAGCAACGGGTCTTTCTGCTCGTACGAGGCATTCTGTACGGAATGCTTCAACTCATCGAGTTGACGCAGGTTCTCTTTCCAGGAGTCGTCGATGATATGCAGGAGGATAGATTTCTCGAATTCTTTTACAATCGACTTGCTTTCAGATTCGTATGCCTCCTTCAGGTTACAGGGAATGTTGTACATCTTACGGCCGTCGGTCATAGGCACCAGGATACGCTCGTACATCTGTCCCTGATTCTCATAGACCTGCTTGATGATAGGCTGAGCCACCGTCTGGATACGTTCCGTACGACGGTTGAAGTTTCCGATGGCAGCCTGGAAGGCATTTTCTGTCAATACGTCATGCGGCTGGTTGATGAACTCCTCACTGGTAAATGGTACCTCCATTGACAGTACGTGAAGGAACTCCTCCTTACAACCTTGGAAGTCGTTGTTCTCGATGATGTTCACCACACGGTCCCAGATGATGTTGGCAATATCCATACCGATGCGCTCACCCATCAGGGCATGACGGCGCTTCTCGTAGATAACGGTACGCTGCTTGTTCATCACATCATCGTACTCAATCAGTCGTTTACGAATACCGAAGTTGTTTTCCTCCACTTTCTTCTGGGCGCGCTCAATACTCCTTGAGATCATCGGACTCTCAATCATCTCGCCGTCCTTGAAGCCTAAGCGGTCCATCACAGAAGCAATACGCTCAGAAGCAAAGAGTCGCATCAGTTTATCCTCGAGAGAGACGAAGAATACAGAAGAACCCGGGTCACCCTGACGACCTGCACGACCACGCAACTGACGATCGACGCGACGGCTCTCATGACGCTCGGTACCGATGATGGCAAGACCGCCTGCGGCCTTTACCTCAGGCGAGAGTTTGATATCGGTACCACGACCAGCCATGTTGGTGGCGATGGTGACGGCACCGAGTCCGTTGGTAGATTGACCTGCCTGTGCCACGATATCGGCCTCTTTCTGGTGGAGTTTAGCATTCAGCACCTGATGGGGAATCTTACGCATCGAGAGCATCTTCGAAAGTAACTCAGAGATTTCCACAGAGGTTGTACCTACTAGTGTTGGACGGCCTGACTCGCGCATCTTGACAATCTCGTCGATGACGGCATTATATTTCTCACGGGCGGTCTTATAGACACGGTCATCTTGGTCATTACGGATCACAGGACGGTTAGTAGGAATCTCCACCACATCGAGTTTGTAGATGTCCCAGAACTCACCAGCCTCCGTAGAAGCCGTACCCGTCATACCTGCCAGTTTGTGGTACATACGGAAGTAGTTCTGCAGGGTGATGGTGGCAAAAGTCTGTGTGGCGGCTTCCACCTTCACGTGCTCCTTGGCTTCGACAGCCTGGTGCAGTCCATCGCTCCAACGGCGGCCTTCCATGATACGACCCGTCTGCTCATCAACAATCTTCACCTCACCGTCGATAACCACATATTCATCATCCTTATTAAACATACAGTAGGCCTTCAGCAACTGTTGGAGGGTATGTACGCGCTCGCTTTGTATAGCGTAGTGGTTCAGAAGTTCATCTTTCTTGTCGAGACGTTCCTGATCGCTGAGATCAGTTTCTGCTTCCAGGGCAGAGAGTTCAGAGGTGATGTCGGGAAGCACGAAGAGTTCTGCATCGTTCACCTGTTTGGCAAGCCAGGCTGTACCCTTATCCGTCAGGTCACAGGAGTTCAACTTCTCATCGACGACGAAATACAGAGGCTCCACGCATTCTGGCATACGACGGTTATTATTCTCCATGTAGATATTCTCCGTGTTCTGCATACCAGCCTTGATACCCTCTTCAGAGAGGAACTTGATTAGGGGCTTGTTCTTTGGCATGGCCTTATGAGAACGGTATAGTGACAGGAAACCTGCGTCGAGTTTCTCCTGGCCGTCTTTCTTGTTGCCTGCCTCTACGAGTCTGTTTCCCTCGCCAATCAGATTCTTGGCCTCTGCTAGATACTGAGTTGCCAGTTGACGCTGTACACCCACAAGACGCTCAACGAGAGGCTGGTATTCCTCGAACATCTGATCGTCGCCTTTGGGCACAGGACCAGAGATGATCAGCGGTGTACGGGCATCATCAATCAACACGGAGTCCACCTCATCGACGATGGCGTAGTTATGTGAGCGCTGCACAAGGTCAGCAGGCGAGATCGCCATATTATCACGCAGATAGTCGAAACCGAATTCATTGTTTGTACCAAAGGTAATATCTGCCTGATAGGCTCTGCGGCGAGCCTCTGAGTTAGGCTGATGCTTGTCGATACAATCTACACTCAGTCCATGGAACATATAAAGTGGTCCCATCCACTCGGAGTCACGTTTGGCCAAATAGTCGTTCACTGTCACGACGTGAACACCATTACCAGTCAGAGCATTCAGGAAGACGGGTAGGGTAGCCACGAGGGTCTTACCTTCACCCGTTGCCATCTCAGCGATCTTACCCTGATGCAGAACAACACCACCAAACAACTGTACGTCGTAGTGGATCATCTCCCATTTCAGGTCATTACCACCTGCAGTCCAGTGGTTGTGATAGATAGCCTTGTCACCGTCGATGGTGATGAAGTCTTTCTTAGGATCACCAGCCAGTTCACGATCAAAGTCTGTAGCCGTGACGATGGTCTCTTCGTTCTCAGCAAAGCGCTTGGCTGTCTCCTTTACGATGGCGAAAACCTCAGGCATCACCTCGTCGAGTGCTTTCTCGTAGATATCGAGCACTTCCTTTTCAATCTTGTCGATCTGCTCGAAGATACTGGCACGTTCGTCGATGGGGGTGTTCTCGATGGTTGCTTTCAGTTCTGCAATTTTGGCCTTCTGCTCTTTGGCAGAGTCTTGTACCTGCTTTTGAAGTTCTTTGGTACGTTGGCGAAGTGCATCGTTATCTAAGGATGCCACTTTTTCTGTAGCGGCCTTGGCCTGTTCTACAAATGGCTGGATTAGTTTCATGTCGCGGGTGGATTTGTCACCAAACAACGACTTGAGAATCTTGTTGAAGTTCATATTTTAATCTTTACTGTTTTACAATTGAATAATTCATTTTCAAAAAATCGGCTGCAAAGTTACATAAAATAAATGTAACTGCCAAAGAAAATATACAGAACATAGTTCTGAAAGGGTCAATTTACCATTCAGAACAACGGTTCTGCAGTACAGGCATTAGGAGCTCTGATCCGGATAGACTTGGCAATTGTCGGGGCTATCCTATCAGTAGTAACAGGCTTTTGTACGCGTCCAGCCGGAATTCCAGCACCATAGATGATGATGGGAAAAGCAGGAACAGCTGCCTGTGAAAGTCTGTCATCATTAGTATCCTCATTTTGCAAATGCCAACCAGAAGCAATCTCAATCAGGATGTCGCCACTGTGCTGAGAATGGAAACTGTTGCGCACCTTTGAGAAAAGACCTTCGTAACTGTTCAGAAGCTGCTGGGCAGTGAATACATTCTTGACACCAGACATCTGCAGGA
Organism: Prevotella sp.; assembly: GCA_017547605.1. Lineage (GTDB taxonomy): Bacteria > Bacteroidota > Bacteroidia > Bacteroidales > Bacteroidaceae > Prevotella. The sequence continues at coordinate 4,606 of JAFYPG010000155.1, read as the reverse complement.
TAAACTCTTGAGCGCGCTGAGAGGCATCTGCCAGACTGACACGTTTAGATTCCAGCAGTTTGTGATTGAGATAGAGTTGGTCGTCGTAGCAGGTTTCCACATAACGTCCCTGTCCCCAGAGGGCTCCATAATACATATTCAGCAGGTTAGCAGCCCGATTTATATAAAATGTGCCAGTGGGAATGCGGTATTTCGAGTAGTCTATGCCTTCGGAATCATTATAGCCTGTGCTGGTAATGCAGAAGAGTACCTGTTCCTTGCCAAGTTTGTTTTCCAATGCTGTAATCAGACTATCTAACGACTGATCAAGACGGATATAAGTATCTTCGAGTTCTTTCTGACATTCTGTCACAGGCTTGTGGTCAAAATTCCCTGCATAATAGGAAAGACAAAGCAGGTCGGTAATGGAATCAGTACCCATTTCCTGTTCACTGACACAGGCCAGTGCCAACGCCGTTATGTCAGCATTTATCAAACCAGATGTCTGATATTCCTGATATTTTCGATTAGTCTTGAGAGAATGTTTGAAGTCTGGCTTTTGCTTTACAATTACAGGCCGCCATTCTATCTTTTTATTCTTTCTAAACGTAAGGTTTAACTGATTGTAATTCAGTGCCCATTGCGGTGTAGTACTTGAGTAATACTGAGAGGTGATCCATTGCCCAGTCCTCTCATTCATCCACACGGCTCCATCAGCAGCATGACCTGCAGATAGAATGGCCATGTCCTGAAAAGGGGAAATGGCAAATATTTTCGCATTGCCATTAGTGGACACTTTCAGTTCATCGCCTATACAAGAAACTGCCAATTGGGCAGGTGAAGGTATGTTCGGTTGATGTGTGTCTTCCGTGCAGGAAACAGGTCGTAGGCTGCTCCTGTCAATCCATTGATCACTAATGATGCCATGATAGAATGGGGTAGTACCTGTAACAATGGTCGAGATAGCAGAAGCTTGATCCTGGTTGACAAAGGGATAAGAAGCATTTTCGTAAACAATGCCTTGTGACAACAACTTTTTAAAACCATTATCTCCATAGTTGGCAGCAAAGAATTCAAGATAATCGCTGCGTAACTGATCGATGGTGATATTGACGACCAGTCTTGGCACCTGCCTGTTTACATATTGTGCTTGGGCATCTATATGCCATCCTAGCACGGCCAGCAGGGTAATGGAGAGATAATGGTTCCTCACGCTTTATATTTCAAATTGATATGTACTCGTAACAGCAAACATAGTGCCACAATCAACATCCCTTCAGCATACTGCTGGAAGAAACTTCCTAACAGGAAGAGCGTGGCCATTGTGAGAAGCACTTTCCACCAGCGAGTGGGGCGCCTTCTGATGACAGCGGGGATAAAGAATAACGCCACGGGATTCAGCAGCAATATCTGTAAATTCGTACTTGTGGTGGGATGCTGAGAGAACAGCATGACAAACAGCACGCAGCCGGCCATTCCCTGAAGGAGCATGAGTAGTGCGTCCCAATATTTAAATGTCTTCTTGCGTCTCCATTCAAATGCCAGAATGATGAGTGAACATAAGAGGAATAAATAAGCACATGCCATTGGTGAAAGTGGAAAATCCTGCTCAATAATCTGTACGCCTGGAGGTACCAGCATCCTGCGTTCTTTGACCAGTGGACGATAATCGCCGTTGGAATATATTTGTGCTCTGTCAAAATCGTACATCAGGTTTTCTGGCAAAAACTCTTGTTCTCGGAGGGTTGTCTTCATGTCGGCTTTTACACCTAACAGCATATCATTGCCAAAAGCAGCCCACGGATGATTCCTGACACAAGTGTGAACCATGTCCCTGTATGACGGGGAATAATCCTCACGTTGTGCATATTTGATATTTCCGTTAATACATTTTTCAATAACATCCCTTGGGCGTGTGGAGCAGTTGTCGTAAAAATAGTTGTAACGATATACTTTATTCTCTGGCTTAAGATTCTCTTCAAGAATATCTTTTAAATGACGTTTCTCTTCATTGGTCAGGTTGAGTACCTGTTCCATGACAGAACTGCCGTATTCCTTGTAGTACGGCCAGAAATAATCATAGGGGAATGTGCCCAACTCATAATCAGTCAGACCAAATACAAAACGGAGAACAAAATAAGGTTTTTTGAAATCAAATAATCCCCAGTTAAATACCCAGTCTTTCGCTCCAGTATCAGGGCCTTGCTGGCATAGATTATGCCATCGGATGGCAGAATGGCCATAGAGACTATAGATCTCCTCATGCGGCGAACAGGTGAGCAGACTGACTTCCACAGAGTCCATTGGGTCATAATTCAGTCCAACAGTGTCGTTGACAGCATTGATGGAGAAGGCTTCGTATTGAGCCCTGATGGGGATGATGCCTCTGAATATCAGTAGGATAAATATAACCAGAAGCGTCTTGGAATTTTTTTCTAAATGTTTCACGATGCAAAAATAACTTATATTTTTGAGGAAAAGGCCATTATTTCGATTTTTTTCAATAATTTTGCACGCTGAAATGAATTTCGATAGAAATAAAGTGCAAATGAATAGAATTCTCTGTTGTCTTGCTTTGATGGCAATGTCAGCGATGGGTGCCTACGCTCAGAGCGGCACTAATTCTCCTTATAGCCAATATGGTCTGGGTGATATGTCAGATCAAGGTGTAGGTTTCAATAAAGCCATGAGTGGAGTAGGACTTGCTTTCCGTAAAGGAAATGAGGTTAATCCGCTGAATCCTGCATCATATTCCTCGGTTGATTCACTGAGTATGATTTTTGACGCAGGTCTTTCCGGACAAATCACTAATTATGATGAGAACGGTAAGACGATGAGTGCCAAAGGTGGAGGGTTCGACTATGTAACAGGTCTGTTCCGAGTGTTTAAGAATGTCGGCGTTAACGTAGGAATCATGCCTTTCTCCAATATAGGCTACAGCTACTCATCATCCACAAAACTGTCGGAGGTTAATACGACTGTGCCAGTAAAATATGAAGGTAATGGTGGTTTGCATCAGCTATTCCTCGGTGCAGGATGGAAGGTGTTAAAGCCTCTTTCTCTCGGTTTTAATATCGCCTACCTGTGGGGTGAATATGACCGGTCTGTTACCAGTACTAATACGTCAATCAATGTGCTTAGCAGACAGTATTCTGCATCTATTAACAGTTGGAAACTCGATGTGGGTTTACAGTATGATCAGCCTATCAGTAAAACGGACTTCATTACGTTGGGTGCCACTTTTACGCCAGGTCACAACCTGAAAGCAGATCCAGAATGTAAGGTTATCAGTAGGAATACCTCTATCGGGAAGTCTGACACCACTTCATACGTCATCAATGATGTGCTCGATATCCCGACTTCATGGGGTGTTGGTCTTGCATATCGTCATGGAGCCATTTTTAGGATTGGCGCTGACCTCCAATTGCAGAAGTGGGGTTCCTTGTCGTACCCTGCTGTGAATGAAAACAACGACTATGTCATGAAGTCTGGGCTTTTAAAGGATAGTTATAAACTGAATGCCGGTGCAGAGTGGATGCCCAATCCAATGAGTCGTAAGTTGCTGGCCCACGTGCGTTATAGGATCGGTGCAGGATACTCTACACCTTATTATTATATTAATGGACAGGATGGACCCAAGGATTTCCATGTCAGTTTGGGTCTGGGTATTCCCATCATGAATGTATATAACAATCGTTCTATCCTGAATATCAGTGCCCAGTGGCAGCGTCGCTCAGCTGATCATCTCATCACGGAGAATACTTTCCGCATCAATATCGGACTGACGTTCAATGAGCGCTGGTTCGCCAAGTGGAAGATTGAATAGAAGCGAAAAAGTGAAGCATGAAATGTGATGAGTGAAGAGTATAGAATAGGTACAAAAGAATTCTGGTGGCGGATGTCTCTGCCGCTACTTTTCGCTTTTAATTTCTCATTATTTATTTCCTGTAATGATGTGCAGGAACATACGGCACCACCTATCTATGACCGAGATTCCGTGTCTACGATGACTTCGTATGGCGTCAATACACTTATCAGCGACTCTGGCATTATCAAATATCGGATTGTTACTGAACGCTGGGATGTAAACACCATCAAGAACCCGTCGCGCTGGACCTTTGAGAAAGGTGTTTTCTTCGAACAGTTCGACGAGAAATTTCACGTTCAAGCCTATATCCAGTCGGATACTGCATGGTATTATGACCAGAAGAAACTCTGGCATCTCCGTGGTCGTGTCCGCATTCGAAATATCAATGGCCTGATTTTCGAAAGTGAGGAACTCTACTGGGATGGTATCAAGCACGAACTTTATTCTAATGTGTTTTCCAAAGTGACCACTCCTGAACGCTCTATGGAAGGAACGTACTTCCTTAGTGATGAACAGATGCGCCATTATACCGTTTCTAATTCCAAGGGATCATTTGAGCGTGAGGACATGACAGGAGATTCAAAGGAGGAAGAGCAGAAGTCAAAGACACCTGCAGATACTGCAAAACAGGTATCTCCGATTCTACGTCCGCAAACACAAAAACATAGGAAAATCGTCAATTAATTCAATCTGATCATGACCTCACTCATCATAGGCTTACTTGTATCAATGCTTTTCTCCGCCTTTTTTTCAGGTATG
>JAFYPG010000154.1 GCA_017547605.1 Prevotella sp. | reverse complement strand
GTCAAAGGTTATTCCCTCTCTCTGGATGAAACGTCCCAGCACACCCTCACGGGCCAGTTGCCGAGGTGATCCGATAGCCACCTCTTCCCCACGGGTCATTAGCCAGATGGTGTCGGCCAACTGCAAGGCCAGTTCCACGTCGTGGGTCGAGAGGAAGATCGTCTTTCCTGCCGTGCGGCTGATACGACGGAGCAACTGCAACACCTCCACCTTGCTGGGATAGTCAAGGAAAGCCGTCGGCTCGTCAAGATAGATCACTGGCGTCTGCTGTGCCAGCGCCTTGGCAATCATCACCTTCTGTCGCTCTCCGTCGCTCAGTGTGTGTACCATCCGACGACTCAATGCGTCGATACCCACAAGGGCAATGGCCTCATCCACGATCTGCAGGTCCTCCTTCGAATAGGTACCCCAGAATCCCGTGTAGGGCGAACGTCCGAGACTGACCAACTCGCGCACCGTCATATTCCTCACGTCGGGCTTTTCCGTCAGCACCACACCGATACGGCGACTCAGTTCCTTATCGGTATAGGTAGAGAGTTCGCGCCCTTCGATGAAGATCTCTCCCGCCGTCTTCGGCTGGAAGGCCGAGAGCGTACGCAGCAACGTGGATTTGCCAACACCATTGGCACCCAACAGACATGTCAACTCCCCGCTGCGGATGGCTCCGTTGATATGCTCGGCCACACTTCTTACACCGTGCTTTGTCTGATAGCCGATGCCCAGATCTCTGAGTTGTATCGTCTCTCCGTCCATCTTCCTGCTGCAAAGATAAGAAAAAAACTCTTTCGTTGGTTATTTTTCGGCAACTTTTTTTCTGACAATCTTATAAAGACGTTCTGCCTTCTTCTCCAAGATACCCTTGGGAACCAGTTCATCCATAAAGTAATAGGTTCCCCAGTAGTTGGGTGCAGAGAGAATATAGGCATCTCCGTCGAGGAAGTCTGAAGACAGGCTGTCGATATAATTGATGATCCGTTGATTGTCTGTGATAGGACTGTCCAGCACTATACGCCAGAAGTGGAGGTCGCGCTGCGGATTGGAGAGTGTGAACCGATAGGTCTCAGGCATATTCTCCAACTGCTTGAAATGATAGTTCTCCGTCAGATACTCAAAAGAGATGGGAGCCGAAGAGCCATATTCCAGCGTCAGGATGTTTGAGGTGGGCACGTTGTCGATGAAGGCTTTCTGCTGTTTCCGCCACTCGCCTGTCATCTGTTTGTAAAGATGGATATACCAGGAATAGAACAGATGACCTGTCAGCAACATATTCTCATCACCCGTCGCCAGTTCGTAGCCTGCGCCCAACCCTACGGAATAAAACGTGTCTCCCCGCTCCGTTTCATAGAAAGGCACTACGACACCGGCCTTGGTCAACGGATTCTCATAGATCCACGGCATATTCAGATTGCCCTTCCTCACGGAAACAACCATGAAGAGCACGATGGCCACGATGACAGCCCACTTCATGACAGGATGGTGGCGTAACACCTCCTTCAACCACATCAGCGCACGAACACCGGCAATGATGACGAAAGGTGCAATATAGAGGAAATGCTTTGAGGCATTACCGAAAGAGGCAAAGATATAATGTGTCAGCAGAATGGGTAACAGCACCAGAAACAGTTCCTTCCAATACTTCCTGACCGCCATGACACCGACACCAAGGGGCAACAGCACAACGTAAGCCAGAGAATAGAAGCCCAAGATGGCAGCAAACCGTTCTGAAGCCGTGATGATTCCACTCCACTTCTGGTAGGCGCCAAACGTGTTCAGAGCCTCAGCGTTCATCAGCCAGAAGAAGAAAAGACACACGACAACCACTGTCACGCCATAGGCTGCTGAGATACCAATTGCCCGTTTCCACGACTTCCCGTCAAAAATGAGCAACGGCAGGATGGCTGGATAAGCGGTGACGACATCTATCCTGAACAAGACAGCCAGACATAACAGCAGGCCCGTCAGCCAATAACGCTCCTTGCTGAGCAGGATCATGGCCCAGATAAAACAGGCGGCTGCGGGGATGGCCGTATTGGCATACATTGCGATGGCATACATCTCTGGCAGAAGCATGGCTGCTATCAGGATCCACGTCTTCGAAGCCCGAGTGATGTGACGGGCAAACGAGATACATCCTAACAAGAAGACCAGACTGAGTACTGCCGACAGAAAACAATAGACCTGTTCACAGGTGAAAAACGGCAGCACATGCTTTAGGGCGACTAATAACACCGTCATCAGCGGCTGCATCCTATACTCGTACGAATAGACTGGTGGCAGCGACCAGCCCTCGCGATACATCACATCACAACCGAGGGTAATCTCCTGACCGTCGAATTCATAACACTGCAGAGGGAATATACCGATACACATCCACAAGACAAAAAGCGTCAATAAGACGGAATAGGGATTCTTCTTGACGAATGTCCAGGCTGCTGTAAATACTTGATTCATGATCTTTATCTTTTATGAAACATCTAGCAAATGGGTCACCAGGATCTTCACACCAATGACCACTAAAATGATACCACCTAACAGTTCTGGTTTCAGGCGTCGCGTGATACTCTTACCAAAACGGGTGCCCAAGATATAACCAAGGATGCTGAAGAGGAAAGAGACGACACCGATGATGATTAAGGGTGCTGTAAGTTGCGACAGCCGATGATAACCGGTACAGGCAAAGGAGATGCCAATGGCCAGGGCGTCGATGCTCGTGGCAACAGCCAACAACAACTGCGTATGAAGGCGTTGCGGATCAAATGTGTTCTTCTGGTCTTCCTCAAACGACTCCTTGATCATCTTACCACCGATAAAGGCTAAAAGAGCGAAGGCTATCCAATGGTCAAAGAACTCGAGATGTTCACTGAAACGACTGGTGGCAAACCATCCGATCAGCGGCATCAAGGCCTGAAAGAGTCCAAAAAAGAAGGCCAACCTGAACACTACTAAACCCTCTCTGGAAAAAAGAGGAAACCTATTGGACAAAATGACTCCACTAACGATGGAGATCGTGAAACAGTCCATGGCCAATGCGACAGCCAACAGCCAGATATCCAGAAGGTTCATATCCTATTTGTTTGTCTATTTCTTATACTTTGGCTGCAAAATAACAACTTTTTTTTGAGATAACCAAATTTTTCCGTATCTTTGCAGCAGTATTACATTAATAACTAAAGGCAATTTTATGAAGAAACTATTCTTTTTTGCGTTACTCATGGCCTGTGCCCAAACAGCCATGGCCGAACAGGTAACGGTCGAGACCAAGAACACCACCATGGTGCTTAACGTGGATAAGGGGAAACAACCCCAGTACGTGTATTACGGTGCCCGTCTGAGTGAGGCTGACCTGCAGCACCTGCAGGGATCTGCTGTTTTCGGACGTATGGACGCCTACCCTGCCTACGGCATGAACTGTCCTGCTGAGGCTGCGCTCGCTATGACACATGCTGACGGCAACATGTCAACAGAACTCCTGGCAACTGGTTCCGTCACCCAGGAGGGTATGATTACCCGTATCTGGATGAAGGACCCTGTGTATCCCATCACCGTGGCCCTCTGTTATATGCCTCGTATAGAGGAAGATATCATCGAGACCTGGACGGAGATCCAGAATGGTGAGGCCAAGCCCGTCACACTGACGCAGTTTGCCTCCATCTGTCTGCCCATCCGTCGTGGTGACGTGTGGCTCTCCCACTTCTACGGCTCCTGGGCTAACGAGGCCCGTCTTGTGGAGGAGCCTATCCTGCCCGGTGAGAAGGTCATCAAGAATAAAGACGGTACGCGCAACTCACATACCGACCATGCCGAGGTGATGTTCTCGCTCGATGGTAAAGGCCGTGAGAATAGTGGCGACGTGATTGGCGCTGCCCTCTGCTACAGCGGCAACTTCCAATTGAAGATCGATACCGACGATACCGAGTTCCACTATTTCTTCGCTGGCATCAACCCCGACAACTCCGAGTATCACCTGAAGAAGGGCGAGTACTTCGTCACGCCGAAGGTGGCGCTGAGTTTCTCGAAATGCGGCCTCTCTGGTGTATCCCGCAACTTCCACAAGTGGGGTCGTAAGTATATGCTCGCCCATGGTGATAAGGAACGCAAGATCCTGCTCAACTCGTGGGAGGGTGTCTATTTCGACATCAACCAGGAGGGTATGGACCAGATGATGGGC
>JAFYPG010000153.1 GCA_017547605.1 Prevotella sp. | reverse complement strand
GGCAGCTCCAATTCTCCGTCCTCAGACACAGAAACACAGAAAAATAGCTAACTAATTATTCTTGATCATGACATCACTCATCATAGGCTTGTTGGTATCGATGCTATTCTCTGCATTCTTCTCTGGTATGGAGATTGCCTTTATTTCGAGTAACAGACTACGGGCTGAGATGGATCGTGAGAAGAACGGATTGGCACAAAAGGCTATCACACTATTCTATCAGCATCCCAATAACTTTGTTTCAACGATGCTTGTAGGCAATAACATTGCCCTTGTAATTTATGGTATCCTTTTCGCTAGGATTTTCGATGCTACGCTCTTTTATTCATTTGGTGACGGTATAAGGGTGACGGCGGATACGCTGCTATCGACATTGGTGGTTCTGTTTACTGGCGAGTTTTTGCCAAAGAATATCTTTAAGAACAATCCCAATACGATGCTCACATTCTTCGCCATACCTGCCTATCTATGTTATGTGGTGCTTTATCCAATATCTCGTTTTGCGACCTTGCTTTCCAAAGGACTTCTTAGGCTTGTGGGTGTTCGCATGAATAAAGTGGATGAAGATAAGGAATTCACAAAGGTTGATCTTGACTACCTTGTTCAAGCAAGTATTGACAATGCAGACAATGAGGATGAGATCGGCGAAGAGGTGAAGATATTCCAAAATGCTCTTGATTTCTCAGAGACAAAAGTTCGCGATTGTATGGTACCTCGTACGGAGATTGACGCTGTGGAGGATACGGCAACCATCGAACAACTCAAGCAGATATTTATAGAGAGTGGTCATAGTAAGATCATTGTATATCATGAGGATATTGACCATGTTGTGGGATATATCCATTCTTCTGACATGTTCAGGCTGGATTCCACAGCTGTGGAAAACACGCCGCTCTGCACCATTCAGTCTTCACTTGTCAGGACGATCTCTTTCATACCTGAGACCATGCTTGCATCGAAGTTGATGCGAATGCTCATGCAGCAGAAACGATCGCTGGCCATTGTCGTCGATGAATTTGGCGGTACTAGCGGACTGGTATCGTTGGAGGATATCATGGAGGAGATCACAGGGGAGATTGAAGATGAGCACGACAATTCCAATCATGTGGCTAAACAGGTGGGAGATCATGAATATGTGCTCTCTGCTCGTTTGGAGATTGAGAAAATAAACGAACTATTCGATCTGTCACTCCCTGAGAGTGATGAATATATGACGCTTGGTGGTCTTATACTGCACGAATACCAGTCGTTTCCCAAACTCAATGAAGTCGTGAGGATTAGGGAGTTTGAGTTCAAGATACTGAAGAATACGGCGACAAAGATAGAACTTGTGCGCTTAAAAGTCATTGAATGATAGATTTCTTTGTGGAAATTTGCTCAATTCATTCCTTTTTCGTAATTTTGCACGCGTTTTATGGAAATAAGAAAATCAAAAATAAAATAACAAACAAAAATGGCAGCATTAGGAAAAATTAGAAAGAGAGGCGTTATACTGGTGATTATCATCGGTCTCGGCCTTTTTGCCTTTATTGCTGAAGAGGCTTTCCGTTCTTGTGAAGCGACCAAGAACCAGCAGCGTCAGCAGATTGGTGAGGTGTTAGGTAACAAGATTAACGTACAGGAATTCCAGGCTCTTGTTGATGAGTATCAGGATGTGTTGAAGATGACAAACGGTATCGACAACTTTACTGAGGAGCAACTGAACAGCATCAAGGACGAGGTATGGAACTCGTATGTCAACGAGCAGATCATTCAGGCAGAGTGCAAGAAAGTTGGTTTGACAGTGACTGACGAGGAACTTCAGAACATCATGAAAGAGGGCACCAACGCCATGCTGATGCGTTCACCTTTCGTGAACCAGCAGACGGGCCGCTTCGACGTGACCATGCTCACCAAGTTCCTGGCAGATTATAAGAAGAATGCCAGCAATCCACAGCTTGCTGAGTCTTATCAGAAAATATATAATTACTGGCAGTTCATTGAGAAACAACTCCGCCAGCAGACTTTGGCACAGAAATATCAGGTTCTTATCGCCAATGGTCTGATGACGAATCCCGTATCAGCCAAGATGGCTTTTGAAGGACAGAATCAGGAGAGCAATATTGAATTAGCATCTATCCCTTACTCAAGCATCAACGATAACGATGTGAAGATTGAGGAGAAGGATCTCAAGGCTAAGTATGATGAAATGAAGGAGATGTTCAAGCAGACGGTGGAGACCCGTGACATCAAATATGTGACCTTCCAGGTTGAGGCTTCTGCCGCTGATCGTCAGACCCTGATGCAGACGATGGAGGATGCTTCTACAAAGCTTCAGAGCGGTGCTAACCCCGCCGAGGTAGTCCGCAAGGCTCAGTCACAGTTCCCCTATACGGGTATTGCCGCTACCAAGCGTGCCTATCCTTCTGACATCGCTGCAAAGATCGACTCTATGTCCGTAGGCCAGACTACGGCTCCGTTTGAGACGAAATCAGACAATACGCTCAATGTGGTGAAGTTGATCTCCAAGACCCAGATGCCTGACAGTATCGAATATCGCCAGATTCAGGTGGGTGGTGCAACAATAGAAGCAGCCCATCAGACGGCTGATAGTATCTATAATGCTCTCAAGGCTGGTGCAGATTTCGAGACGTTGGCTCAGAAATATGGTCAGACGGCTCAGAAGCAGTGGCTTACCTCTGATATGTATGAGAATAGTAATGCTATGGATGAAGAGTCCAAGAACTATCTTAATGCTATCAATAACCTCGGTACGAACGAGTTGAAGAACCTGGAGTTCTCACAGGGTAATATCATCCTTCAGGTGACAGCCCGCAAAGCAATGGTTGATAAGTATGATGTAGCCGTTATCAAGCATACCATTGATTTCTCAAAGGGCACCTATTCGGATGCTTATAATAAGTTCAGCCAGTATGTCAGTGAGAACACTACGCTTGAGCAGTTGGAGAAGAATGCTGCCAAGTTCGGTTTTAAGGTTCAGGAGCGAAAGGATCTTTTAAACTCGGAGCATAATGTAGCAGGTCTTCGTGCCACCCGTGAAACTATGAAGTGGATCTTTGATGCTAAGGAAGGTGAAGTGAGTCCGCTTTACGAATGTGGCAACAACGACAACCTGCTGGTAGTAGCCTTGACAAAGGTGAATCCTATTGGTTATCGTAGTCTTGACGACGTTAAAGATATGGTTAAGGCAGATGTGCTCCAGGACAAGAAGTTTGAGCAGATTAAGGCCAAATTTGCAGGTGTAGCAGATATGGCTGCTGCTAAGGCTAAAGGTGCTCGTGTTGATTCTGTCAACCAGATTACTTTCTCTGCACCAGTATTCGTTCAGGCTACAGGTGCTAGCGAACCTGCTCTTTCTGGTGCAGTAGCTGCTGCTAAACAAGGTGAGTTTAGTAAGAACCTTGTGAAGGGTAACGCTGGCGCTTACCTGTTCAAGGTGCTGAAGAAAGCCGACCGTGAAGGTGTGAAGTTCGATGAGAAATCTACTGAGCAGCGTCTGAAGCAGCAGGCTATGCAGGCTGCTGGACGTTTCATCCAGGAACTTTATCAGAAGGCAAACGTGGTTGACAACCGCTATCTCTTCTTCTAAATCACTGGGACTAGAGAACAGAATTACCCCATACGATTTGTATGATATAGGAACAAAGGCTTGCGATCATCGCAAGCCTTTGTTTTTTTATTAGCGAGATGTCTTCCACATGTTAGTTAGTACTGCGGATGATACTCGAAGTGCTGGTAGTCTTTTGAGGTGCGCCAGGATCCGCCCCAAATAAAACCGTGCTTTAGGAACAGACGATGGCAGAGATCACCCTCCACAATTTTATAACGATATGATTTCTTTCTGTCTACGTAAGGTTTGCCGTTTTTGGGCTGGACTATTAATGATCCGTCTTTCCGATAGCGAACGTAGGGATTATAAAGGGTGTTGATGTCAATGGCGAGACCTCGTGCATGATAAGAGAGTTTCTTCGTGTCGGGTACATTCCGATAACAGAAACAACTGGTGTTGTTGTCTTCCATCTGCCGTTCGTCATCAGCGTCGTATTCATCAGCCAGACGGATGCGCTGAATAGGGTAGTGGTGGGCGTAGAGCTCACGGAAGATAGCCAACAACTTGTCGGCTATGATCTTGTTACACACCAGTGCGCCCTCATGCGTCTTTTCGTCATAGTCCCAATGCAGCACCTTCAGATATCTCAGGTCACTACGTTTTACGTGAGGGTTCGGCTGATACGTCTTACCCTGCATAACGGTCCACACACTGTCTGATATTTCCTGAACAGAGAAACCATCAGAAAGATTCTGGCTTTGCACACACATGGCAGTGCAAAGCCAGAACAGTATGAAATGGAGTCTTAATAACCGCATCAATACACAACCTTTTTGTTGCCTTGGATATAGACTCCAGCGCGTGTTGGCATACCGTTGAGACGAACCCCCTCCAGATTGTAGATGTCTGTAGAGTCTTCGTCTGTCTTGACGGCACGAATGCTGGCGCCTCCTTCATATTCTTTTTTGGCCTTTTCAAGTTGCTCCATAAAATCATTATTCGTATGCAGACGAGCGTATGCAGCAGATCCAACAAGTCGTCCCATATCCACATCACTCTGCCAGTGATACCCAGTGATTACACGTCCATTGCCATATTTGAAAGCGCGAGCCAAAAGGGCCTCCTGATAATCAGGTGCAATTTCAGACATCACTAAAGCATAAAGCCAACCAGCACAAGCATGACCAGAGGGGTAGGAACCGTTGTCCCTGAGTGGGTCATTTGCAGGTGTGCCACCTGTCGCTGTTGTTTCATTTAATTGGACGAATGGACGGAGCCTCTTATAATAGGCCTTACAAGTCTTGGTGGCATCACCAGCAGAGGGATAAATGGTGTAGAGTAGCTTATACAACTGTGGTGTTGTCGATTTTGAGAAATTCCTTCCGAGAACTTCTGAGAAGATCTTACAGTAATAATCCGCACTGTCATCCACATCTTGCTTAGCCAAGGCCCCGTCGTCTGTTGACCTTGCAATAATACCGTCAATATGTGCACTAAAGTCTGTGGTGAAGACTGAAGAGGAGATAGACGGTGGTTCAGGAAGGTACTTGTAGGCATCAGGGAGTTCGTCAATGGTGAAATATGCATCATCGACAGAAGAACGCTTTTTATTTGTTACACCTGACTTTTTCTCATATTCGGCAATAGCAGATGAGATCATCGTATTGAATCCTGTATGGGAATGCAGACGACTCACGAGTGCGGAGGCCAGCAGACAACCTGCATAGGAGTCGCTATCCCAGTGATAGCCGGAAACAACAGAACTTGTGCCATATGTATAACCACGGGCCAGTACTTCATTTTGTTTGTCTGGGCACACCTCTGTCAGCATCAATGCAAAAAGCCATCCCATCATAGCATGACTGGATGGGTATGAACTGATGTCCTTGTACTGACTCTCATATGTAGGTACCAAGGTCGTTTGATTGAATTTGACATAAGGCCGAAGGCTGAAATAGGATGCCTGTGCCTTTGCCTGTGCCTTTTCACCATAGGTCATACAATAGTCAAACAGTGTGTAGATGTTGGGGGTGTTTCCCGCAGACAATTCGATACCAACAACTTTGGAGAATTCATCCAGGTAATTGGCGGTCTGAGCGAAGAAATCCTTTTTTGCCTGTGTCCCCAGTTCTGTGTCACGTTCTGTTTTTCCCCATTCATACTCAAGATAATCCTTGATATACTGGACAGAGTTAAAGCTAGGAGGTCCCGGAAGAAACTCCTCTGCATTGGGGACAGGAACCTCCTGAGCTTGGATACTGCCGCAGAATAGAACTGTGGCGATTGAAAAAAGCGTTCTCTTTTTCATTATTATAATAATACTTCTATGCGAATGCGACGGTGAGACCCGCCATGACGATGCTCACCATCGACATCAGTTTGATTAGGATGTTCAGTGAAGGGCCGGAGGTATCTTTAAATGGATCACCTACAGTGTCACCAACAATACATGCCTTATGGGCGAAAGAACCCTTACCTCCGAAGTTTCCTTCTTCAATATTCTTCTTGGCATTGTCCCAGGCTCCACCGGCATTTGCCATGAATACCGCAAGGGTAAATCCTCCTGCCAGACCACCTACCAGCAGTCCGAGAACACCAGCTACACCAAGTACACAACCCACAACGATAGGAATAATAATGGCGAGGATGGAAGGAACGACCATCTCGTGCTGAGCAGCACGGGTGGAGATCTCTACACACCGGCCATAATCAGGTGTACCTGTACCCTCAAGGATACCGGCAATCTCGCGGAACTGGCGACGAACTTCTTGCACCATCTTCTCTGCAGCCCGACCAACAGCTTCCATGGTCATACCACAGAATAGGAAGGCGGCCATGGCTCCGATAAAAGCACCTACGATTACCCTCGGGTTCATAAGGTTTATCTGGAAGTAGTTCATGAAGTCTGGTATAGTGGCATTGGATGCAGAGATGACTTCACCAGCCACATTTGTCAACTCCTGACCGGCACGTACCATCGCAATCTTGATTTCTTCAATATAAGAGGCAAGAAGTGCGAGGGCTGTGAGGGCTGCAGAACCAATAGCAAAGCCCTTACCAGTAGCGGCTGTTGTGTTGCCCAGAGCGTCGAGAGCATCTGTACGGTGACGAACCTCCTCACCTAAACCGCACATCTCTGCATTACCACCAGCATTATCAGCGATAGGTCCGTATGCGTCGGTAGCGAGAGTGATACCTAACGTGGAAAGCATACCTACTGCGGCAATACCAATACCATAGAGACCATGAGCCAGAGAGGTGGATGACATCGAAAGGTCAAAACCATTGGCACAGAGGTAACTCAGCATGATAGCTACGCCGATGGTGATAACTGGAATGCAGGTTGAAATCATACCCGTACCGATACCTTTGATAATCACGGTGGCAGCACCAGTCTGTCCGGCCTCAGAGATCTTTTGCGTCGGTTTGTAGGAGTGAGAGGTGTAATATTCGGTAGCCTGTCCGATGATAACACCGGCTGCCAGACCAGAAATGACGGAGAAGGACAGACCTAACCAGTTCTCGATACCTAGCAAATAGAGAATGGCAAAGGTGGCAATGGCAATGAGTACGGCACTGACGTTCGTTCCAAGAGAGAGTGAACGGAGCAGATCCTTCATTGTGGCACCTTCCTTAGTGCGTACGAGGAAGATTCCTAACAGTGAGAGAAATACGCCTACGGAGGCTATCAGCATCGGAGCGATAACGGCCTTGAGTTGAATCTCAAGTCCCATCACGCCAAAGGCTGCAGCGCCCAAGGCAGCTGTGGAGAGGATGGAACCGCAATAGCTCTCATAAAGGTCAGCACCCATACCGGCCACGTCACCCACGTTGTCACCCACGTTGTCTGCAATGGTAGCGGGATTGCGGGGGTCGTCCTCTGGGATATCGGCCTCAACCTTACCCACAATATCAGCACCCACATCGGCTGCTTTTGTATAGATACCACCACCGACACGGGCAAATAGAGCCTGCGTGGATGCACCCATACCGAAGGTCAGCATGGTGGTAGTAATAGTGATGAGGGCCATCTCGTCGCCCTGATAGAAGTGGTTGAGCACAAGAAACCAGATAGCGATATCAAGAAGTCCCAGTCCAACAACCGTCAGACCCATCACAGCACCTGAGCGGAAGGCAATTTTCAGTCCTGCATCCATGCTCTGGCGTGCAGCATTGGCTGTGCGTGCAGATGCGTATGTGGCGGTTTTCATACCGAAGAATCCTGCTAGTCCAGAGAAGAATCCTCCCGTCAAGAAGGCAAAGGGTACCCAGGGGTTCTGCACGTTCAGACCGTAGGCCATAAATGCGAAGAGGGCGCACAGCACAACGAACACAATACAAACAACTTTGTACTGCTGCTTGAGGTAAGCCATTGCACCATTGCGCACGTAGAGTGCGATCTCTTTCATACGGGGCGTACCTTCATCCGCCTTCATCATACTGCGGAAGAAAAACCATGCCATACTCAGTGCCACTATGGAAGCAACGGGCACTAGCCAAAATACTGCGGGGATGTTCATAAATTAATGCTTTTAGTTAATGGTTATTATTATCTTTATTCATCTACAAAGTCAATCATGTTTGCTGCTTCGTCTTCAGGATCTTCTGAGCCTAAATCCATCATCGTGGAGTAGTTGTCCTCTGTGATCTCGTCGTCATTGGGATCCTCCACTTCATTGTCCTCTTCGTCGTGGGAACTATAGTTGTCTTCAACCTCATAATCCTCTTCCTCACCTTCGGTTTCACCCTCGGCCTCATCACGATTCTTTTCGGAGAACTGCATTCTGATTTTTTCCTGTTCAGGCTTAAGTTTTGCAAAGATGGCTTCCACCCAGCCTCCTTTCTCTACTTCGAGCACATCAAAACCGTCCTCGACCTTCTTTTCATACATACCACCTTTCTTGTGCAGACGGTCTTTGGGTAAGGTTGTCGTGGAAATGTCAAAGCCACTGAGTATGATATCCTGAATAGACTGGGGCAGGGAGTCCCATCCACCACCGAAATTGCGGTCAAGTACCTCGACAAGCTTAGCAGCAGAGATGTGGCGGATATTCTCATACGTCAGATCTGTGACACGCATAATAGGACGTTTCTTAATAGCCCAGGCGAATTTCATACCTTCTTCGAATTTGATCTGTGCCACCTTATACCCGCGTTTTTCATAGCTCTTCTTTACTAACAGGATGTCTTCCTTAATCTCCTCAATAAAGAAAGCACTCTTAAAGATGTCGAGATAATGTTGGATATTCTCTTTAACCTCTGCATCCTTTGTGGCTGCTTCCCACATTCGTAACACATCGTTTTCCTGGATGTCCCAGACACTGCTTTTGGTGACTGCCTTAATGGAAAGAGAAGGATTGCTCTCCGGTTGCTGTTGTTTTGTTCTTGCCATATATTCTTTCTTTTTTTCTGCAAATGTAAATACTTTATTTTTTATTAGCAAGTTTTTGGACGGAATTTTTTGTAATTTTCGCATTTTAGCGTATCTTTGTGCCCGATTATGGCACAACCACTGGCTGAAAGACTTCGTCCACGCACCTTAGATGAGTATATCGGACAGGAACATCTGGTAGGTGAGGGAGCCGTCCTGCGGAAGATGATTGACGCAGGGCGTATTTCTTCTTTTATCCTTTGGGGTCCTCCTGGAGTAGGCAAGACTACCCTGGCGCAGATTATCGCCCATAAGTTGGAAACACCTTTCTATACGTTGTCTGCTGTGACGAGTGGTGTAAAGGATGTGCGTGATGTGATAGAGAAAGCGCAGAAAGGACGCTTCTTCAATGAAGCATCGCCCATTTTGTTTATAGATGAGATTCATCGTTTCTCAAAGTCTCAGCAGGACTCACTTCTTGGTGCTGTGGAGAAGGGTATTGTGACGCTAATAGGTGCCACAACAGAGAATCCCTCCTTCGAAGTCATTCGTCCACTGCTCTCCCGTTGTCAGCTCTATGTGTTGAAATCATTAGAGAAGGACGATCTGATTAAACTGCTTGACAGAGCTATCACACAGGACGTTATCCTGAAGGAAAAAAGTATCATAATAAAAGAGACAGGAGCACTTTTGAGATTTAGTGGAGGCGATGCCCGTAAACTACTTAATATTCTGGAACTTGTGGTTGAGGCAGAGCCGTCTGGAGAGCCTATCGCTATTACAGATGAACTTGTTGTGAGTCGTTTGCAACAGAATCCGCTGGCCTATGATAAAGACGGTGAGATGCACTATGACATTATTTCTGCTTTCATAAAGAGTATTCGGGGCTCTGATCCTGATGCAGCTCTCTACTGGCTGGCACGAATGATCGAGGGCGGGGAGGATCCTCAGTTCATTGCCAGACGTCTGGTAATCAGTGCATCTGAGGATATTGGTCTGGCGAATCCCAATGCTCTGTTACTGGCCAATGCCGCCTTCGATGCCGTCATGAAAATAGGATGGCCAGAAGGGCGTATCCCTTTGGCTGAGGCGACGGTTTATCTGGCCACGTCTCCCAAAAGTAACAGTGCTTATCTGGGTGTGGATGCTGCTTTGGCATTGGTTCGTCAGACTGGCAATCAGCCAGTGCCGCTTCCTATCCGCAATGCGCCGACGGAGCTGATGAAAGAGCTGGGGTATCACGACGGTTATCAATATCCGCACGATTTCCCTGGACATTTCACACTACAACAGTATATGCCCGATGCCCTTGTCAATGAACGGCTTTGGCATGGACAGCATAATCCGACAGAAGAGAAGATGTACCAACGGATGGTGAACTATTGGGGCAAAAGATACGAGGATTAAATGGAACAGGATCTGATCATATATGTCATCGAATTGCTGGGCACCTTTGCTTTTGCCATTTCGGGTATTCGCCATGCGGCTGCAAAGCATTTCGACTGGTTTGGTGGCTACGTCTGTGGAGTGGCTGTGGCCATCGGCGGTGGTACGATCCGTGACGTGATGCTTGGAGTGACACCTTTCTGGATGACCACCCCTATATATTTAATATGTACGGGAGTGGCGCTACTGACGGTCGTCTTCTTCGGTAAGTGGATGGAGCCCCTGAAGAACGCGTGGTTCGTGTTTGATACGCTGGGCTTGGCGCTGTTCACCATTGCTGGTATCCAGAAAAGCCTCGCGCTTGGACAGCCGTTCTGGGTGGCTATCATCATGGGCTGCATCACGGGTTCGGCTGGTGGCGTCATCCGTGATGTGCTGTTGAACAATGAGCCAGTCATCTTCCATAAAGAGATCTATGCGATGGCCTGTGTGTTGGGTGGTGTGGTGTATTGGCTGATGGTAGAGATAGGTACCTCTGCAGAGGTAAGCGCGATTGTCAGTTTCTTCGTCACCTGCATCATCCGTTTCCTCGCAGTGAGGTATCATATCTCACTGCCCGTCTTAAATGAAGAAAAAAATAATACAAAATATGCCTGAACAAAACAACAATCAGAAAAGACAAAGAAGACAGCAACCTGTGGATAATACCTACGGACACCTGCAGCCGCAGGCCCTTGAGGTAGAAAAGGCTGTGTTAGGTGCCTTGATGATCGACAAGGATGCCTACGCTGTAGTCTGTGAGACGCTTCGTCCAGATAGTTTCTACGAACCCCGTAACCAAATGGTCTATATGGCCATTCGCGACTTGAGTCTGGCTGAAAAACCAGTCGATGTGCTGACGGTAACAGAGCAGTTGGCAAAACTTGGGAAACTCGATGAGGTTGGAGGTCCTACTTACGTGGCAGAATTAAGTTCTCGTGTAGCATCGTCGGCTAATATCGAATATCATGCGAATATTGTCGCTCAGAAGTCTCTGGCCCGTCAGTTAATCTCCTTTGCCAGTAACATTGAGACGAAGGCCTTTGACGATACTATCGACGTAGAGGATTTGATGCAGGAGGCAGAGGGGTCACTCTTTGAACTCTCGCAGCGTAACACAAAGAAGGACTATACACAGATAAATCCCGTCATAGACCAAGCCATTAAGACTATTCAGGCTGCGCATGCCAATACCGATGGTCTGACGGGTGTCTCTACGGGCTATTATAAACTCGACGATATCACCAGTGGCTGGCAGGCTTCCGATCTTGTGATTATTGCCGGACGTCCTGCGATGGGTAAAACCTCGTTCGCCCTTTCGATGGCGAAGAATATCGCTGCAGACCTGCGTATTCCGATGGCTTTTTTCTCATTGGAAATGTCGAACGTACAGCTTGTGAATCGTCTGATTTCGAATGCCTGTGAGATTCAGGGCTCGAAGATTCTTAACGGACAGTTGCAGCGCGATGAGTGGGACCGTCTTGACAAGCGTATTAATAATCTGCTTGACGCACCGCTCTATATTGACGATACGCCTGGACTCTCTGTCTTCGAACTGAGGACGAAGGCTCGTCGGCTGGTGCGTGAACACGATATTAAACTTATCATGATTGACTACCTTCAACTGATGAATGCCAACGGCATGCGTTTCAGCAGCCGCCAAGAAGAAGTTTCTACCATTTCGCGTTCACTGAAAAGTTTGGCCAAGGAACTTGATATTCCCATCCTTGCACTGAGTCAATTGAATCGTGGTGTGGAAAGCCGTGAAGGATTAGAGGGTAAGCGTCCGCAACTCTCAGACCTCCGCGAGTCGGGAGCCATTGAACAGGATGCCGATATGGTGATCTTCGTGCACCGTCCGGAGTATTACCATATTTATCAAGACGATAACGGTCGCGATCTGCATGGTATGGCGCAGATTATTATCGCCAAGCATCGTAAGGGTGCCACAGGCGACGTGCTGTTGACTTTCCGTGGTGAATTTACCCGTTTTGAGAATCCTGAAGACAAGAATCTTGGTAACCGTGCTCCGATGGGGGGTGGAGAAATATTAGGGTCTAAAGTGAACGGCAATAACAATACGCCGCCTGATATGCCAGATGGCTATGATCCCTTCGGTAATGGCTCAATACCGCCACCATCCAACGATGGACCGTTACCGTTTTAGAGATAGTCTCTGAGGCTAGGGATCCAGTCTTCGTTGTTCTGGGGACAAAGGGTGTGGATGCCGAGGGTCTGCGCGACAGCAACGTTTTTGGGACTGTCGTCGATGAAGAGGGTTTCGTCAGCAGAAGCCTGCTGCCCTTGTAACATCAGTTCAAATATCTGTGCCGAAGGCTTCATTATGCGGCACTGATAGCTGAGGTAGAGATGATCGAAATAGTAGTCAAGAGGATGTCTGCCTCCATCGAACTCAGGACTGCATGCCCATTGCATCATGAAAGGATTTGTATTTGATAGCAGGCAAACCTTGTATCCCTGTTGGCGCAACTGGAGTAGCATATCGAGGTTGCGCTGGGGGACGGATTCAACATAGCCATGCCAGGCATAATAGCATTCGTCCATCGTCAAATCCCTGCCGATGATCTTGCTGAGTTCTTCGCAAAACGTTTCAGCAGAGATCTTGCCACTTTCAAGGTCTCCGAAGATGCCGTGTTGGCAGAAAGGGTCGAGATGTTGACGGGCATCTCGTAGGCCAATCTCCTCGAAACGCCGGATGGCGTTTTCGTGACTCAGGGCAACTACGACACCGCCAAGATCGAAAGCAATATTGGCAATCTTTTTCACTCCTTATATTTATCTATGAGTCCTTCGGCCTGGGGATCACCGAGTTCCTTGGCCTTTTGAAGGTTTGAGATGCCATCCGCTTTCTGCCCTTTCAGGCACTGTGCCAGACCAAGGAAGAGATAACCGTCGCTATTGTTGGCATCAAGACCAATGCACTCCTGGGCGGTAGCGATGGCCTCGTCATACATACCCACGCGAATCTCTAATGAGGCTTTTTCGGCATAGTACAGGATTTCTTGTGGGTTTATTTGGATGGCTTGGCTGATATCGTTGAGGGCCTGTTGGTAGAGACGGCCCTGGATCTCCGTCTGGTGGCGCACATAGTAGAAGTTGTCGTTCACGCTGGCAGCCATTAGCGTCTCATAGTCGTTCATGTCGGTAACGGCATCACGGTACTTGCCTGCATTGCGGCGAGCCTCGGCTCTTGCCCATAGGTATGGGGCTGCTTCCTTCAGATAGGGCTTCGAGAAGGTGGCCAGCGTACTGTCCATCAGGGCGAGCATGGCAGTGGTGTCGCGGAGCATCTCCTTGCATTTGGCGGCGCCGTAGAAGATCTCGGCATTGCGGAGGTTGGTGCTGGTCAGAGAACTGAAGACTTGATATGCCTCGTCATATTTCTGCTGGGCGAAGAGTATGTTGGCTTCCAGTTGGCGGTATGACGGCTGAGGGTTAATGCTATTTGCAGCCTGTATCTCGGTAAGGGCTTTATCGAGGTTCCACGCGTTGTAGGGCTTATCGCTTTGGTATAATACCTTATTATAAATCATGCGCGCGAAGGTGAAGTGCGCATCGTCCTTGGTTGTCGAGCATTTGATAGCCTGCTGCATGTCCTTCTCGGCTGCGGCAAAATCATTTCCGTCAACTTCCTGCAGGGCACGGGCAGTATAACCGTCTGGCACGTTGGGGAACTGGCGGATGAAGTCTTCGATCAGTGCAACGTATGAGGTGGAATCCATCTGCGAGGCAGAGAGGTAGAGCACGATATTAGCTTCTTTAATATCCGAGGGCAATTCTTTGCGGATTTTCGTCAATTGGAGCGTGGCGTCATTGTACGTAAGCCCGGTTGTCTTCAAAGAATCTACAAAACGGGCATCAATAGCGTAACTCAGTGTGTCCTTGGTCGAGGCGGACTGCTGCATCATACCGATCACTTGGCCAGCATCGTTCATCAGCGGACAACTAACCAGATTCTCCGTCATTGGTATGGCGACGGTGTAATAGCCATATTCGCCCGAGATGGTTTCCGCCTTGCGTACAGTACCGCTGCTCAAGTTTTTTATTTCATGGTATGGCAGAAGCCAAACCGTACTACCCACAGGTGCAATGACTGTACTGATGCTGAGCGGTTGACTCTTGGGGTTGTTGACGCGGAACTTCACCACGTCATACATATCGTTGGCCCCAAGGATACCCGTCACCTGGTATTCCTTCCCTTGGGCGTCGATGATGATGGCACTTGCCGCACCTTTGAATGGTGTAAAGTTGCTGACAGCCTCACCGTTGGTACCAGTATAGAAGCCGTTGGTACTGGCAATCATCGAACCGTCGGAGGTGAAGGTCTTCAGGGTGAATACGGATTTCGTGGCTTTCTTCGTCCAGTCGGGCTGAGCAAAGAGATTAACTGCTGCCAATAACAGGCAACCTATCATGGTGATTCTTTTCATAATCGTAATAATTGTTTTGCGTTTTGAATAGCCGCTTCAGACACATCGCTGCCGCTAAGCATCTGGGCGATTTCTGTGATGCGTTCTTCAGGTAACAGTTCCTTCATACAACTGATAGTTCCTTGTGCGGTTTCTTCTTTTTCCACACGGTAATGGGTCGCGCCGAGGGCGGCGATCTGTGGCAAGTGGGTAATACTTATTACCTGTCGTTCGTTGTGCCCCATCTCCTGCATAATCTCTGCCATTTTTTCTGCAATCTTACCGCTGACACCCGTATCGATCTCGTCGAAGATGATGGTAGGGAGTTTTACGGCTCCACTGATCATCGCTTTCAGGGAAAGCATCACACGGGCAATTTCACCGCCAGAGGCCACCTGTGAGACGGGTTGGAGTGGGGTGGAAGTGTTGGCACTGAAGAGGAAGGCGATCTTGTCCTGTCCATTGGCACCGAGCGCAGATGGAGCGACCTCTATGCTGAAACGTACGTTAGGCATGCCTAAGGGGATAAGCCGTACTTGCATATCCTTTTCGATCTGTCGGGCGGCTTTTGTACGGAGTTTTGTCAGGGCGTCGGCTTCTTTCCGAGCCTGTGCTTGCAACTTTGCAAGTTTCTGCTGGAGTTCACTCAGGGCTTCGTCGCTGTTCTCTATATTGCCAAGTTGATGCTTTAACTCGTCGCGCTTAGTAATTAGTTCATCAACAGTATTGACATGATATTTCTTCTCCAGATCATAGAGTTTGTCGAGGCGGTTGTTGACGGCATCGAGTTCAGCAGGGTCAAAGTCAGTATCTTCGAGTTTGGCGTTGATCT
>JAFYPG010000152.1 GCA_017547605.1 Prevotella sp. | reverse complement strand
CCAAAGGCGCTACAACCATCTACAACGCTGCCTGTGAGCCCTATATCCAACAGCTCTGTCTGATGCTGAACAACATGGGTGCCTGCATCATTGGTGTCGGCTCGAACCTGTTGACCATCGAAGGCGTCAAGCAGTTGCACGGTACAGACCATAGGATCCTGCCCGATATGATCGAGGTGGGTTCGTTCATCGGTATGGCGGCGATGTGTGGCGACGGCATCCGTATCAAGGACGTGTCGCTGAAGCACCTGGGCATCATCCCCGATGCTTTCCGCAAACTGGGTGTGAAGATCAAGACGGATGGCGACGACCTGTTCATCCCCCGTCAGAAGCATTACGAGATACAGTCGTTCATCGACGGTACGATCATGACACTGGCTGATGCTCCCTGGCCCGGACTGACACCCGACCTCCTGTCTGTGTTGATCGTTGTAGCCACCCAGGCGCGAGGCAGTGTGCTCTTCCATCAGAAGATGTTCGAGAGCCGCCTGTTCTTCGTCGATAAGCTTATCGACATGGGTGCGCAGATCATCCTCTGTGATCCCCACCGTGCTGTCGTCGTAGGCCACGACCGTAAGATCACGCTCCGTGGTGGTCGTATGTCGAGTCCGGATATCCGTGCCGGTATCGCCCTGCTGATTGCCGCCATGAGTGCCAATGGCACGAGCCATATTGACAATATCCAGCAGATAGACAGGGGCTACGAGCATATCGAGGAACGTCTGAACGCCCTTGGGGCCCAAATCACAAGAAGCGAATAGAGAATCGTGATCAAGCGGGAAGAGGTATATCAGATCGGTAAGTTGGGCAAGGCCCACGGCATCAAGGGGGAGGTATCCTTCCTTTTCGATGACGACGTGTTCGACCGTGTGGATGCCGACTATCTCATCCTCGACATCGATGGCATCCTCGTGCCGTTCTTCATCGAGGAGTACCGCTTCAAGAGCGATGCTAACGCCCTGATGAAGTTTGACGGCATCGACACACTGGAACGTGCCAGGGAACTGACGGGCTGTGATGTCTATTTCCCCCGCGAACTGTCCGAGGCCGACGAAGGCTCTCTCTCATGGGCCGCCATCAAGGGGTTTGAACTGATCGACGCTGACACGAACGCCAGCGTGGGACGCATCGCCGCTATCGACGATTCCACGATCAACATCCTTTTCGAGCTGGAAGACGGCAAACTGATTCCAGCCTCAGAGGAACTGATCACCCATATTGACACAAAGAAACAACAAATAGTCATTCATTTGCCAGAAGGCATTTTAGAATTATGAAAAGACAAATAGCTATTCTCGGCTCTACGGGGTCGATAGGCACACAGGCACTCGAAGTGATCGAGGAGCATTCAGACCTGTATGAGGTCTATTGCCTGACCGCCAATAATAAGGTTGAACTGCTGGCAGAACAGGCCCATAAGTTCAAGCCTGCTGCCATCGTGATAGCCAACGAACAGCGCTACGACGAACTGAAGTCGCTGATGAGCGACATGCCCGACGTGAAGGTCTATGCTGGTGCCCAGGCGCTCAACGAGATCGTGGAGGCTGGTCCTATCAATATGGTTCTCACGGCGATGGTAGGCTTCGCTGGTCTGAACCCCACCATCCACGCCATCAAGGCTGGCAAGACCATCTGTCTGGCAAACAAGGAGACGCTGGTGGTCGCTGGAGAGTTGATCCTACAGTTGGCCCAGCAGTATCACACGCCGATCCTGCCTGTCGATAGCGAGCACTCCGCCATCTTCCAGAGTCTCGTTGGCGAAGACCAGAACCCCATCGAGAAGATCTTGCTGACGGCTTCTGGCGGTCCGTTCCGTCTGAAGACGATGGAAGAGATTGCCCACGTCACCAAGGCCGATGCTTTAAGACATCCGACATGGGACATGGGTGCGAAGATCACCATCGACTCGGCCTCGATGATGAACAAGGGTTTCGAGGTGATCGAGGCCAAGTGGCTCTTCGGTGTCGATGCCAAGCAGATTCAGGTGCTCGTCCATCCGCAGTCGATTGTGCACAGTGCCGTACAGTTCCAGGACGGTAGTGTGAAGGCTCAGCTCGGTGTGCCCGATATGCGCCTGCCCATCCAGTATGCCTTCTCGTTCCCCCAGCGTCTGCATCTGAGCGGTGAGCGTCTGGATCTCTTCAAGGCCCAGCATCTGGAGTTCTTCGAGCCCGACCTGAAGAAGTTCCGTTGCTTGGCAATGGCTTATGAGGCATTAGACAAGGGTGGTAACATGCCGTGTATCGTGAATGCCGCCAACGAGATCGTGAACCGTGGATTCCTCGAGGACAAGTGCGGTTTCCTCCAGATGGGTGACATCATCGCGGAGACCATGCAGCGCGCCACCTTCGACAAGAATCCGAGCTACGACACCTACATCGCCACGGATGCCGAGGCCCGTCGTATCGCCACGGAACTGATGAAAAAGTAAAAAGGTCAATTAGTAAATAAGGTAAAAAGATTATGGATATTTTTCTGATACGTCTGTTGCAGTTCATGCTCGCAATAGGACTACTGGTGCTGCTCCATGAGGGCGGCCACTTCTTCTTCGCCAAACTCTTTGGTGTCAAGGTCGATAAGTTCTATCTCTTCTTCGACCCCAGCATCTGGAAATGGGATGGTAGTATCTTCAAGTGGAAGCCGAAGAACAGCGACACGCAGTATGGTATGGGGTGGCTCCCCCTCGGCGGCTACTGTAAGATTGCCGGTATGATCGACGAGAGTTTCGACACCGAACAGATGAAACAGCCCGAGCAGCCATGGGAGTTCCGAGCAAAACCCGCCTGGCAACGGTTGCTGATCATGATCGGTGGTGTGCTCGTCAATTTCCTACTGGCCCTGTTTATCTACTCGATGATCCTATTCCACTGGGGCGACAGCTACATTCCCGTGAAGAACATGACCTACGGTATGAAGTTCAACACGGAGGCCAAGGCCCTTGGCTTCCAGGATGGAGATATCCTCATTGGTACGGATAAGGGCGAGTTCAAGGAATTCTCTGCCGACCTCTACCGCGACCTCTCCGAGGCCACGCGCGTTGATCTGATCCGCGATGGCAAGAAGATGAGTCTCACGCTGCCTGGCGACCTGAACCTGTTGGGCATGCTCAAGGCAGAGCCCTCGTTCGTGCGTCCGCTGATCCCCGCTGAGGTAGATAGTGTGATGGCCGACTCCCCTGCCGCTGGCATCGGCCTGCAACAGGGCGACAAGATCGTCGCCATCAACGATAAGCCCGTTGATAGCTACAACGAGTTCGTTGACCAACTCGGCATCTTGGAGGACATGATGACAGCCGCCAAGACCTCTGCCGACAGTCTGAAGATCCGTACGGCCACCATCGTCTAT
>JAFYPG010000151.1 GCA_017547605.1 Prevotella sp. | reverse complement strand
CCTAACCACTAACCCCTAACCCCTATAACTGAAGCAAGCGGAGCTAGCGAAAGGTTAGTATTCCGTCGGTCTGACGGATGTGTTCCTCTTTGAGAAGATATTCGAGCGCGGCATCCAGTTCGTCGGTAGGCAACTGGATGTCGCGTAGGTCTGTTATAGGGTGGGGCTTACCGTCGCTGAGAAAGGTCATGATCTGTTCTATGGCGGTATTGAAACGTGGTTCTGACACCATACCTTCTGGACGATGGCTCAGACAGACATCGCACTGGCTGCAGTCGTGCCCGTTCTCCTCACCAAAGTAACGAAGCAACTGGCGGCTACGGCATACCTGATCGTTGGTAGCATAGGCAATGATGGCATGGATGCGCTGACAGAACTGATCTTTCCGTTCTTCATAGATGGCAGGCCGTAGTTGGATATGCTCCATATCCTCGCGCCGCTGGGTATAACGGATATAAGGTGTCTTCTTCTGGGGGATGAAATGTAGGATATGACGTTCACTCAGACTCTTCAGTGTCATATAGACCTGATGGGGCTGCAGACCTGTCTGTGAAGCAATGAAACTCTCGTCGATATAGTTGTAGTCCGTGAATAGTCCGCCATAGTTACGCAACAGGCTTGTGATGATCTTCTCTTCGTTGGGGGAGGTGTTCTCCAGACGGTAGAGGGCATCGCGGCTGAGGGTAAACATCACCCTGGCCTGATTCTCCTGCTCTTCGGTATATTCGATATAGCCCGCACGGTTCAGAATCTTCAGGGCAGAATCCACTTGTATGGGGAAGTGATGAAAAGCGTGGCAGAACTTGTCGATGTTAAACTCGAAAGTGTGGTTATAGCCAGAGCCGACACCAATCTGATAGAAATAGGCCAGGTGCTCATAGACCTGTCGGATGTAGTCTTTCTCGGGGAAAGTATCGGCGATGCGTTTCTCCAGTTTTCGTTCATCGGCATGGTTATAGAGCAGCACGGCATAGGCTTTTCGTCCGTCACGGCCAGCGCGGCCGGCCTCTTGGAAATAGGCCTCAATACTGTCAGGACAGTCGATGTGAACGACAAGGCGTACATCAGGTTTGTCGATACCCATACCAAAGGCGTTGGTAGCCACCATCACACGGATCTCATCTTGTTGCCAAGTCCTTTGTCGTTCATCTTTCACAGCAGCATCCAGGCCGGCATGGTAGAAGGTGGCAGGGATACCGGCCTCATTGAGCAGGTCGGCAAACTCCTTGGTGCGTTTCCTGCTACGGGCATAGACGATGGCAGACCCTTTCAGACTATTGAGGATATGGATGAGTTCTGCCCTTTTGTCGGCAGCCTGACGTACGACGTAAGCGAGGTTCTTCCGCTCGAAAGACATGCGGAAGATATTGAAAGTGGTTAGTGGTGAGGGGTGAGGGGTTAGAGAAGTGTTTTGTGGTGAGAGTTTCTCCTGGATATCCTCCACCACTTGCGGGGTGGCGGTGGCCGTGAGTGCCAGCACGGGGGCCTTAGGCACGATTTTACGAATCTTGGCAATCTCCAGATAGGATGGACGGAAGTCATATCCCCACTGTGAGATGCAGTGGGCTTCATCAACGGTGATAAAACTCACGTGCATGTGACGGAGTTTTGTCTGAAACAGTTCTGAGGACAGGCGCTCAGGAGAGACATAGAGAATCCTGATGTCTCCGAAAATACAGTTCTCGAGCGTGATAATAATCTCCTCACGAGCCAGTCCTGAATAGATGGCTGCTGCACGTATGCCAAGGCGACGGAGATGATCGACCTGGTCTTTCATCAGGGCGATCAGTGGGGTGATGACAATACAGGTGCCTTCTTGGGCCAGCGCGGGCACTTGGAAAGTGATGGACTTTCCACCGCCTGTCGGCATCAGACCCAGTGTGTCGTGTCCGCTGCCTATCGACTCGATGATCTCCCGCTGGATCCCGCGGAAGTCATCATAGCCCCAGTATTGCCTGAGAATTAGTTGATAGTCCTTCATCATCCTCTCGGCATTCCGCCTCCGGTCATTTCTCTAACCTCTAACCCCTAACCTCTAACCCCTGGTCTTCACTCTTCGCTCGGCTTGATGTCCTCGATCTGAAGTTGTACTTCGCTGCGCTTGTAGATATTGTCCTCAACAGTATAGACGATATCAAACGAGCGCTTAGACTTGATATAACGGGCTGACTCGCTCTGGCCGAAAGCAATGCCATTGAGGACGTTGCTGGACTTGGAATCCACAAGTTCCAGTTTGATATGCTCCTGCTGGCGACCCACCACCTTCGAGGTACCATAGTCATAGACGTTACGCGTACAGAAGAGGGGTTTGGGGTTGTCAGGACCGTAAGGTGCAAATTTCTTCAGGTCGTTATGGAGTTTCTTGGTCACATCCTTGAAGTCGATGACGGCATTGATGTCGAGCGTGGCTTCAGTCTGCTCAGGCTGGATATGCTCCATGACGTATTTCTGGAACCTGCGACGGAACTCAGGGATATTCTCAATCTTCAGTGAGAGACCGACGGCGTAGGTGTGTCCACCGAAATTCTCCAACAGGTCGCGACAACTCTTGATGGCGTCATAGACATCATAGCCTGCCACACTACGGGCAGAGCCAGTGGCAATACCATTGAACTTGGTGAGTACCACCGTCGGACGGTAATAGAGTTCCGTCAGACGGGAAGCGACGATACCGATCACACCCTTCTTCCAGTTCTCGTCATAGAGTACGATACTGGCATGGTGTTTTTGACTCTCCAACTTCTCCACGATCTGGTTAGCCTCCTCGGTCATCTGCTTATCGACGTCCTTACGCTGCTCGTTGTACTCGTTGATGTGATTCGCCTCGGCCAGTGCCTTGTCGAAGTCACGCTCCACGAGCAGATCGACAGCCTCCGTACCGTTCTGCATACGTCCCGAAGCATTGATACGTGGGCCAATCTTAAAGACGATATCACCCATGGTGATCTCACGTCCCGTCAGTCCGCAGATCTCAATGATCGACTTCAGACCTACCGACGGACTTTGGTTCAACTGCTTCAGTCCGTGGAAGGCCAGGATGCGATTCTCACCCATGATGGGTACGATGTCGGCAGCAATGCTCACCGCACAGAAGTCGAGTAGGGGAATAAGGCGGGAGAAGGGGATGCCGTTGTTCTTGGCAAAGGCCTGCATGAACTTAAATCCCACACCGCAGCCGCAAAGATGCTTGAAAGGATAAGTAGAGTCTTCACGTTTGGGATTCAGGACTGCCACTGCTGGCGGCAGGTCATCATCCGGCACGTGATGGTCACACACAATAAAATCTATGCCCAAAGTATTGGCGTATGTGATCTCCTTGATCGCCTTTACACCGCAGTCGAGCACGATAATCAGTTTAATACCTTTTTCTGCTGCGTAGTCCAATGCCTTGATACTGATACCATAACCTTCCTCATAGCGATCGGGAATATAGTATTCAATATTGGAATAGAACTGCTGCAGAAACTTATACACCAAAGCTACCGCCGTACATCCATCAACATCGTAGTCGCCGTACACCATAATACGCTCTTTGCGTCCCATGGCGTCATTCAGCCTATCGACAGCCACGTCCATGTCGTTCATCAGGAACGGATCTATCAGTTCGTTTAGCATCGGACGGAAGAATCGCTTGGCAGCGCTCTCCGTTTTGATGCCTCGCTGAATGAGCAGGTCGGCGAGGATCGGACTCATGCCGATCTTCTCTCCCAGCTCCTTAGCCGCCGTCTGTTGTTCTGATGTAGGTGGTTCGTAATTCCATTTGAAATGCATTAATATTTATATTTTTTATTCTTTGTCGCTTTGGTGGCTAAATCGCCTATTATGGCAATATAGCGCCCAAAGGTACGAATAAAAAATGAATTAAGGGCATAATCTGTCGAAAATTTAACAGATTATGCCCTTTTTTACCTTATTTATATTAATTTGTTCAGATACCGAGCTTCTTTCGGATCTCGGCGGGGATGGCATTTTTGTTAATCAGGAAGTCCATCGTGTTAGCGGCAATAAAGGCCTTGGTCATGTACCAGATGCCCTTGTAATCACCACTCTCACCCCAGGAGTTCTGAACCATATAGTACTCCTTACCGTTCTGATCCTTGGCCACACCGAAGATGTGCATACCGTGGTCGTCGGTCAGTTCCCAGTTGTCGAAGCGCTCCTGGCGCATCTCCTGTGTGGGAACGATCTCAGGTACGGTAACACCTAATGAGTCGATGATGTCACGTTTCTTGGCAGCAGTCATCTTCAGCCACTTGGCCATATCACTGCCCTGCAGACTCTGCGCCTTCTTGTTGTCCACGGCATAGGCCAGACCATTACGGGTGAATCCGTCCTCCGACACGTCACCGCCCCAGGCTACTGTATAGCCGTTGTCGATGGCATTGTCGATAATCTGCATCATCTCGTCCATCGGCACGTTGTAAGAGAGTGGGAAACGCCAGTTATCCTGCACCTCTACGGCAAAGGCTGTGTAGAAGGGATGATGGGTGTAACTGGTGATGCTCACATAGTCGTCGAGGTTGATGCCCAGAGAAGCCATGAAACTCTTCGGTGTATATTCCTTGCCCTCATAGGTGAACTTTTCAGGACACTTGCCCAGATAGGCGTCGAGGATACCCTGCATACCCGTCTTCCAGGCGTTGCTGAGTTTCTTGGAATCGCTCTTGGCGATGGCTGCCACGTAAGGTTCCAGCACACCGAAGAACTCATTGAAGTTGTTCAGGGAGTCACCATAGAGGGAGCCGGGGAAAGGCATCGCGTCGATAGGGCAGATGCCATAGGTCTTCAGGGTCTGAAGGACATCCTCGGCAGAACCGCCCTGAGCAAACTGACAGTCGCCGTGATAGCGAACCACCTGGATGGCGCGCTCCATATAGGTCTTGTTGGCTACAAAAGCCTCACAGAGGGTATATTTCTTGCCAGTAGCCTTCAGGATCTCAGCCTCAAAGAAAGAGAGGGTAGAGTAGTCCCAACAGGTACCTGAACGGTTCTGATCCTTAATGGTCGTGATAGGATTCTCCTTGATGATGGTAAATACGGGCTTGTTAGCGTTCTTAGCGGCTTCCTTCTTGTTGGCTGCCGATGCACCAAGGGCGATCATCGCCATGAGTGCGATAGTAAAAATCTTTTTCATAATTTATAATGTTTAATCTTTAATCTTTAATGTTTAATGTTTAATCTTCATTCTCTGCCATGAATTCCTCCAGTTCCTTCGGATGATACGGGATGCGCTGCTTGCCGAGGAAGCGGCAGCCATCCTTGGTGATCAGCAGGTCGTCCTCGATGCGGATACCGCCAAAGTCCTTATAGGTCTCAAGCAGGTCGAAGTTCAGGAACT
>JAFYPG010000150.1 GCA_017547605.1 Prevotella sp. | reverse complement strand
GTGGCTAATAGAACCTTGCCCGCACTACTGCTGCCCTCTTCCCGCTCTGCCTCGATATATGGCTGAAGGATACTGACGGCCTGTTTCATGGTACGCGCCGTCTTGACCACTTGAGGAAGAAACATCTTTCCTTCACCGAACAACTGCCCCACCTTATTCATACCAGCCATCAGCGGTCCTTCGATGATATTCACAGCATGAGGATATGTTTGGAGAGCTTCTTTCAAATCTTCCTCCAGATAATCTCCGATACCCTTGACAAGTGCCATTGAAAGACGCTCCTCAACAGGGGCAGAGATCCTCGCCTGACCAGTATCTTTTACATGATGAGTATGGCTCGCACCACCAGCCTGATCAGCATCGGCCTGTTCTAACAGCGCATTGGCAAGTTCTGTCAAGTGGTCTGCTGCGCCCTTCTTGCGATTCAGAATGACATCCTCAATAATATCGAGTTGATCTTGAGGAATATCTGCATAAGTAACTTTCGTTGAGGGATTTACAATACCGAAGTCCATCCCCTTTTGAATCGCATGGTAAAGGAAAACGGCATGCATCGCCTCACGGATATAGTTGTTGCCGCGGAATGAGAAACTCAGGTTACTCACACCACCACTGACATGTGCGCCTGGAAGATGCTCATGGATCCATCCTGTGGCTTTGATGAAGTCGGCCGCATAACTGTCGTGCTCCTCCATACCAGTGGCCACAGCCAACACGTTGGGGTCGAAGATGATATCCAACGGATTCATGCCCACTTGTTCCGTCAGCAGACGGTAGGCCCTTTCTGCAATCTCTATACGACGTTCGAAACTGGTAGCCTGTCCCTGTTCATCGAAGCACATGACCACTACAGCAGCACCATAGCGCTTGACATCACGGGCATGTTCCAGGAACTTCCCTTCTCCTTCCTTTAACGAGATAGAGTTGACGATACATTTTCCCTGTACACACTTCAGCCCAGCAAGAATCACCTCCCAGTCCGAAGAGTCGATCATGACGGGCACACAGGCAATATCCGGTTCTGCGGCTATCATGTTGAGGAAGTTCACCATTTCTGCCTTTGCATCTAGCAGACCGTCATCCATATTGATATCGATGACAAGGGCACCGTCGGTCACCTGTTTTCTGGCGATACCAATGGCCTCCTCATAATTCTTTTCCTTGATCAGACGCAGGAACTTCCGTGAGCCAGCCACGTTACAACGTTCACCGACATTCACGAACCTCACTTCTGGTGTTACTGCCAGCAGTTCCAACCCAGAGAGCCACATGTCCTTTGGTTTCTCTACAGGGATATGAGGTGCTTTACCCTCTACCAATGGTACATATTTAGCAATGAATGTCTCATCCGTACCACAGCAACCACCGATGATGTTCACGAGTCCTTCATCAACCAGTTCTCCCACCTTGGGGGCCATCGTCTCTGCCGTCTCGTCATAGAGTCCCATCGAGTTGGGTAATCCTGCATTGGGATAGGCACTAATATAATAAGGTGCATGCTGGGCCAATTCACGAAGGAAGGGTTTCATCTGTGTAGCACCAAACGAGCAGTTCAGGCCGACGGAGAAAATGGGATATGACTGGACACTGGCAAGAAAGGCCTCGAGCGTCTGTCCGCTCAGGGTACGTCCAGCCAGGTCACTCACCGTCACAGACAGCATGATAGGCAGTTCTTTTCCTTGCTCCTCCATGACCTGCATGGCAGCATCGATGGCCACCTTGGCATTCAGGGTATCGAAGATCGTCTCTATCAACAAGGTATCTACCCCACCCTCTATCAGAGCCTCTATTTGTTCCTTATAGGCACCAAGCAGTTCGTCGTATGTCAGTTCCCGTGCAGCAGGATTGCTGACATCTGGGGACATCGAACAGGTCTTATTCGTCGGTCCGATACTACCGGCCACAAATCGCGGTTTCTCAGGGGTGGAGAACTCGTCGGCCACCTTTCTGGCAATACGGGCTCCTGCAAGTGCGATCTCTCCAGCCGCATCTTCCAGATGATAGTCGGCTTGTGAGATACGTTGGCTACTGAAGGTATTGGTGGCAATGATATCGGCACCTGCCTCCAAGTATTTCCGGTGGATATCGGCAATGACGTCTGGACGAGTGATGGAAAGCAGGTCGTTATTGCCTTTCAGTTGGCCGGGGATATGCAGGAAACGGTCCCCCCTGAAGTCTTCTTCGGAAAGACCGTATGTCTGGATCTTCGTTCCCATCGCTCCGTCAAGGATGAGAATTCTTTCCCTGATGATATCGTTAAGTCTGCTCTTCACCCTTCCCTTCTTAATAGTGCTTGATGGCTCTGTCCATCTCACGTCTGTCTTCTTTTTCTTTCAGTGTCTGACGCTTGTCAAACTCCTTCTTTCCTTTACAGAGGGCAATGTCCATCTTGGCCCGTCCCTTGTCGTCGATGAACACCAGCAAGGGTACAATGGTATAACCCGTCTGTTTCGTGGCACTGGCCAGACTGCGGATTTCCTTCTTAGTCAGCAGGAGTTTCCTGTCACGCTTCATCTCATGGTTGTTATACGAACCATAGAAATAAGGACTGACACTCATGCCCTTCACCCAAAGTTCACCGTTGATGATGGTGCAGTAGGTATCCACCAGACTGGCCTTACCCAGACGGAT
>JAFYPG010000149.1 GCA_017547605.1 Prevotella sp. | reverse complement strand
TCTGCATCAGACACGGCAACGATGCCCTGCACGGCCTTGTTGTTCTTCGCCTTCATCAAATTAAGGATGAGGCTGTCAATTGAGCCAGAGGTTTGCACTTCGAACACATAGATGATTCTGCCCATATTGCCAATAGAGACTTCCCAAACAGCATCTACTCTGGCACCATTGGCAACGATGACTTCTGTGGTGGCCTTGAAGCCCAGACACTCACCTATCTCTTTGATTTTGTCTCGTATGTCATTATGAACGAAATTGGATTCTTTCTTCGTTTTAGGCGCCTCAACGTCTGATGTTTCTGGCTCATTAATATCTGTCTGAACTTCCTGCCAGATGAAATAGTCGAGCGCAATCAGGTTTTCCAAATCATGGTAGCCTTTGCTCTTAGCGTAGTCCAGCATTTTCTTGCCACACTCCGACAGGTAAGCGTACATCTTTCCATCCATCGCAGAGTCGTATTTGGGCGTATTTGGCACTTCAAGGATGGTAAAGCCGTTCTTGGTCTTGCTGTTCCAAAGAATACAATCATTTGGAAAAGCCTTGTTAAGTACTTCGCTCATGATGCCAGGGCCAATGCCTTTGATCTTCTGGCGAAACTCATCCCAACGTTTGGCAAGCGAATCCTTACCATAAAGCAAATTGGCAAACTGAGCACGAATCAGTTCAAGGCTATTCGTCTCAATCAGGTTGTCGATCTTATAGTGCTTATTACCCCACATCGCCATAGCCCAAAGTGGAGAAAGCAGATTATAGACATCTTCAGCCGTCATGTTCAGAAGGCGTTTTTTGTCATACTTCTGCATCTCCTTAGCATACACCTCACGCTCTGCCAATTCTTCCTTGGCCTTTCCCTGGCGGTCTGTCAGCCATTGGTGATATTGCTCCAGATAGGATAAGAATTTCTTTTCGTTCATATTTCAGTATTATTATCTTCTTCTTTGTTTTCTATCACTTTAATATAGTCTGAAGCGCGCTCTGGTGATACAACAGAACGACCCAAGCGGCGCTCCATAGTCTTACGGGCATCACGAGCCACATTGCCACCCTCCTTTGCAATACGCTGGCTCTCTGCCATTGTCTTGGGATTCGACTGTTTGGAGTATTCGGTAGTAGCCACTTCAGCAAGGGTATTCAGTGCTAACTCAATGTTGGTCATGTTATCGCGCAGGTTTTCTTTCTTTAGCCCTTTGTAGCGTTTATACTCTCCTGTCGTCATCCCGCTCCATGCTTTGGTAAGAACGTTTGTGAGAATCGCGAAGTCTTTCGATTCGTGGATGCCAGAACGGTGCCACTCGTCTGTAAGTTCCTTGCGCATCTCGATGGAACGCATGCGTTCGTTAATCCAACGATCGCTATATCCCTGACGACGATAGTCCTCAACAGCCATCTGGAATGTCAACTCTGGGTCTATCATCTGGTCGATACGTTGGGCCCCTACCTCAGCCAGCCACTGGCGAACAGGCTCAGCCTTCTTGGATGGGATGGACTCGATAATGCGGAAAATCCCTTTCAGATCGGCAGCTTGCGTCTTATAATATTTTCCATCAGCAGCCATCATTCGAGTAGGGGGACAAATTGTCCCCCACCTGGATTTCAGTTCTGGGTCACGACGAAGCATCTTTTTGATGTAATCGCGTGGATTTACTGAATCTGTCAACACCTCCACGATATCCGCGACAGCGAAATAATACTTCTCCTGTTCTGCATCCCATGCGATGCGAACCTTCTTGCCTTCAAAGAGTTGTATAGCGAAATTATTATCTTTGTTCATGTTCTTAGTTATTTTCCGTTTGCAAAGATACAAAAAATAATTCAAACGGAAGAAGATTTGGAAATAAATATTTCCAAGGGATGTTTGCGATATAAAATTTTTCGTGTTTGAGGGTGTCAGGGTGACAGAATGCCGATAAACACAGGGGATGCACCCACTTTTGGAGGGTGCAAATGCCGATGTACAAAGGGTTTTGACACCCTGACACCCTATTTTTAGAAAAATCTATAGTGAGTCGATGCCGTCGGCATACAGTTCTGTGGCAGACTGGCCTCGCTCGTCGTCTGTCATATCTATCTTCGGATGGATGTCGAGGGGTTCGAGGTTGATGCCGATACGGTTCAGGTTCTGGTTGGTGTAGGTAAGTTGTGCGCCAAAGAGGCAGATAGTCCACGAGAACTGCACCCAGAGCATGAACAGGGGCAGGGCGGCAAAGGAGCCGTAGATGGCGTTATAGCCCGTCACCCACAACTGCGAGTAGATATAGAAGAGTTGCAGCACCTGCATGGCGATACCTGCGAGGATGCCTGGGACGATGGCGCACGACAACCGTACCTTCGTATTCGGCATATAGACATAGAGCACGATGAAGAGCACCGACAATAATATATAAGGTGAGAGCTGCAACAGCCATTGCACCATGGGGCCGATGAAGGTGAAATGATGCACGGAGTCCGTGAGCGTCGCCAGGAGGATGGAGATACCCATCGAGACGATGATGATGATGGGAAACAGGAAGAACATGGCCAGATAGTTCGACAGCGAACGCATGATAGGCCGCGAGTTGTTGACCTGCCAGATCTGGTTGAAGGTCTCCTCAATGTTGTTCACCAGCATCAGTACGGTATAGAGCATGAAGATAAGGCCCACACCCAGGAAGATGCCGCTCTTGGTATGCACAAGATAACTGTTCACGAAGCCCACGATGACATCAGCGGCCTGAGGCTGGGATGCCAGCATATCACGAAACCAGATCTCGATGTATTTGTTGTAGCCGAAGCCTCTGGCGATGGCGAATACCACGGCGAGGATGGGCACGATGGCCAGCAGTGTGGAATAAGTCAGGGCTGCCGCCTGTGTCATCACCCGCTTCTCCGTAAAGAATCGGATGGTGAGCCATAACTTGCGATACACCTGACTGAAAAACTCCTTCACTATTTAATGTTTAATCTTTAATGTTTCATGTAAAAAAGCACTGCCCCTGTAAGCCGGGTTCTGTACCACTTGCGCGGCGCCTGTCATTTATCTAGTCCATGAGTCACCCCATGGCTCAAGCGTTCTACCCTCCGCCGTAGCCGAAACTTCGGGCGGGCAACCCTCAGACGACGGTTTACATGAACTTGCAGCCCCCAGCGGACACAGCCCGATGATCACCCATCGGCTGGTGGTCTCTTACACCACCTTCTCACCCTTACCCCAAAGGGGCGGTTATTTTCTTCTGCCCTGACCTACTGTCACCAATAGCTTCCACTTTCAGAAGTGGGGCGCCCTGTGCTGCCCGGACTTTCCTCTCGCCACCCCTTCTGTCTCCCCCTTGCGAAGGTGAAGAATAGAAAAAAGGGTATGCCAGCGACAGACCGTGGCAGTGCTTTCAGGTTGCAAAGGTAGCAATAATTATCGAGAAACACAAGAGCAGAGGCGAGATAATTACAAATAATCAACTAAATCGCCTTAATATCCTTAATTTTGTCAGTCTTTTAAGATTCAAAGTGTTAATCGCAAATGGGCGTTAAGCCACCCGTGACAATTGTTAAATCGGGATAAATATTCATGACATTTTGTCATTATACCATTTTTTGCACCTATCTTTGCAGCGTGAAATTTGAAATCAAAACCATAACAAAAATGACTGAGAATATGAAAAAGATCATCAATGTAGCAACGCCAGCCGTGTGCGCCGTTGCTTTAGTTCTTTCCGTCGCAGCATTCACCAAGACCAATGCCGCCACGACATCCTCTCCTACCCCTGTGGTTGCCTCCGCTCCCGCAGGTCAGCCAGTAGATCTGACATACGCTGCTGAGAAGGCCCTGCCATCAGTGGTCTATATCAAATCGGTGCAGAACTCGAAGGTTCAGATGATGGAGTACAGTGATCCCTTCGAGGATTTCTTCTCTGATCCCTTTGGCGGCTTCTTCGGCCGTGGTCAGGGCAATAACGGTCAGAAGCGCCAGCGCCAGGTGCAGACCCCGAAGCGCGCTGCCGCCGGTTCGGGTGTGATCATCTCTGCTGATGGTTATATCGTGACGAACAACCACGTGGTGGATGGGGCTGACGAACTGACAGTCACCCTCAACGAGAACTCGAAGGAGTATTCTGCCCGCGTGATCGGTGCCGACAAGACCACCGACCTGGCCCTCATCAAGATCGACGCCAAGAACCTGCAGGCTATCGTCATTGCCAATTCTGACGATGTACGCATAGGTGAATGGGTGCTGGCCGTAGGTAACCCCTTAGGTCTGAACAACACGGTGACGGCTGGTATCGTCAGCGCCAAGGCCCGTTCGATGGGTAGTGGTGTGAGTTCGATGATCCAGACAGACGCCGCCATCAACCAAGGTAATTCGGGTGGTGCACTGGTCAACACGCGTGGCGAACTGATTGGTATCAACGCCATGCTGGCTTCGCCCACGGGTTCGAACATCGGCTACGGCTTCGCCATCCCCACCAGCATTGTGAAGAAGGCTGTAGAGGACTTCAAGAATTACGGTACCTACCAGCGCGCCATGATCGGTATTCAGGGCGGTAGCGTGAAAGACTATGTCGATGCCATGAAGGACCAGGAGAAGGAGGTCAAGGACTATGGTACGATGGAAGGTGTCCGCATCGAGAAGGTCATCGAAGACGGTGCTGCCGCTGATGGTGGACTGGAGAAAGAAGATATCATCACAGCCATCGACGGACAGAAAGTGAAGGACATGGGTGAACTGCAGGGTATTCTGGCCCAGAAGCGTCCCGGTGAACAGGTGAAGGTGACCTACTTGCGTAATAAGAAGGAAAAGACGGCCACACTGACGCTGAAGAACGAGCAGGGCACCACGAAGGTGGTGAAGAATGCCGACCTCGACGTGCTGGGTGGTACCTTCCGCGCCATCACAGACGCCCAGAAGGAACAGCTGAACATCGGCTACGGTCTCGAAGTGGTGAAGGTGGCAGGCGGTAAACTGAAGGATGCCAATATGCCTAAGGGCTTCATCATCCAGAAGGTGAACGACCAGACCATCAAGAGCGTCGAAGACCTGCAGGAGGTCGTGAAGGAAGCCTCCACCAGTAAGGAGCCCGTGCTCTATATCCAGGGTATCTATCCGACAGGCAAAAAAGGCTACTTTGCCGTGCCTTTGCAGAACGAATAGGCGAAAAAACAGGAAAAAAGCCACGAAGATGAAAATTCGTGGCTTTTTTTTTGGTGGTCTCAGGAAAATGTCATAATTTTGCAAAATTGCTAATAACGAGACCATTATGAGACAACTGAAAATCACTAAATCGATCACCAACCGAGAGAGTGCTTCCCTTGACAAATACTTACAGGAAATCGGCAAGGAGGAGATGATCTCGGCAGAGGAAGAGGTGGAACTCGCCCAGCGCATCAAACATGGAGACCAAAAAGCGCTGGAACGCCTGACGAAGGCCAACCTCCGTTTTGTTGTCTCAGTGGCCAAACAGTACCAGAACCAGGGTCTCAGTCTGCCTGACCTCATCAACGAGGGAAACCTCGGACTGCTGAAGGCGGCAGAGCGTTTCGACGAGACGCGCGGCTTCAAGTTCATCTCGTATGCCGTGTGGTGGATCCGCCAGAGCATCCTGCAGGCCATCTCGGAGCAGAGCCGCATCGTACGCCTACCCCTGAACCAGGTAGGGTCTGTCAATAAGATCAACCGTGAGATCAGCAAGTTCGAGCAGGTGAACGAGCGTCGTCCCTCCGTAGATGAGATCGCCGACCACATCGACCTGCCTGAGGAGAAGATCGACGAGGCCATGAACATCAATGGTCGCCATGTGTCAGTCGATGCGCCCTTCTCGGAAGGTGATGACAGCAGTCTGCTGGATGTGCTCGTCAACGAGGATGTGCCGACGACAGACATGCCACTGGTCGCAGAATCGCTGAAGTCGGAGATACAGACGGCGCTGAACGTGCTCAGTGAAAGGGAGCGGAACGTCATCGAGTGCTCCTACGGCATCGGCTGTCCAGAACTGACACTGGAAGAGATCGGCGAGAAGTTCGGACTCTCGCGTGAGCGCGTCCGTCAGATTAAGGAAAAGGCTATCAGGAAACTGAGGTCTTGTACAAAGAATAAAATATTAAAATCATATCTAGGATAATGAATCATCTCAAACACGCCCTTTGCGCAGCCATTCTTCTGGCTGCATCGGCATATATGCCTGCATCGGCGAAGAACATCATGGTGCCCAAAGCCTACATGTTCGGTTTTATCGCCTCATTCAATGACTCTATCGTCTTCTTCACGGATATCCAGGAAGTTGACAGTGTATGGGTCATGGAAAAAAAGAAGGTAATACTCGCCGGACGCAGTAATTATGCCGCTCAGTTGCGCGACTTCTTCTCAAAGAGTTTTAACCTGAACAACCGCACCTGTGTCGTCATTAGTGGCACCAAGCGCAAGGATGTAGAGAAGAAGTACGCTAAGTTGAAGAAACAATACACCGTGAAGAATGCCAACAAGTATGATGTTCACTATGTAGATGCCACGGAGTTTAAGTTTCGTCCGGTGAACATGGAAGACAGCGATCAGGAGATCGTCACTCAGCCCAAGAAGAAAAAGGACAAGAAGCAGAAGCCGCCAAAAGACGGTAAGATGCCTCCCCCACCAAAGAAATAATAAAAGAAGCCTCCGTTGATGATTAACGGAGGCTTCTTTTATTTACCGAGGATTATTGATTTCGAAAATCTTCATACGCTCTTCGAGGAGATCATACTGATGATCCTCGATGAACGAGGTACACACGCGCAGACCCTCCTGCTCAGAACCACAGGTGATCAGACAGATGGCTGAGACGCCATAGTACATCAGTTCGTGAGCCAGTTCTCCAGAGGTCATCCCTGGATAGCCAATGGTGAAGTAGAAGCCATCGGCAATGGGCTCGTCAAGGTCCTTATCATAGACCACGTAGAAGTGATGACGGCAGAAGATCTCCTTCAGTTTCTTGGCACGCTCACCATAGACGCTGATCTCCTTACGGAAGTCGTATTTGCCCTCGTAGGCGGCCTTCAGCATGGCGGCCATGGCATACTGGGCACTGTGGCTGGTGCCTGACGACAGTGCATAGAGCATACGCGTCGAGAACACAGGACCAAAGGGCAGTCCCTGATAACGGGCAGACAGCGCCTCGAAATGACGGTGGAACAGTTTGTCGCTGATACAGGTCACACCAATACGCTCGCCTGCATAACTGAATGCCTTGGAGCCACTGATGAGCAGCATATAATTATCCGTATAGCGGGCTACCGTTGCCTGATAAGGCGGCTGGAAGGGTGTGGAGAGGTCCTTGCGGAAGTCCATGGCAAAGTAAGCGAGGTCTTCCATGACGATAGCATCGTACTTCGTGGCCAGGTCACCAATCGTCTTCAGTTCTTCCTCACGCAGACAGATCCACGAGGGGTTGTTGGGATTGGAATAGACAATGGCGCAGATATTGCCCTCGCTCATATAGCTCTCCAACTTCGGACCTAACTTCTCACCACGGAAGTCATAGACGTCAAACGTCTTGAACTTCACGCCCATCACCTGCAACTGCATCTTCTGCACAGGGAATCCCGGGTCGATGAAGAGGACCGTATCTTTCTGCTTGTCACACTGCGAACAGGTGAGGAAGGAGGCAAAGGTGCCCTGCATCGAACCACTGACGGGGATGCAGCCCTCGGGTTTGATATCAATACCGATGAAAGCCTTCACAAACTGCGAGGCAGCCTCCTTCAACACTGGGGCGCCCTGGATATCAGGATAATTATGGGCAATACCATCCTGAAGGACCTTGATCTGGGCATCGACACCCACCTGGGCGGCAGGCAGACCAGGAATACCCATCTCCATCTTGATGAACTCTACCCCACTCGCCTTCTCGGACTTGGCAGCCACCTGCTTCACCTCACGGATCGTGGCCTTGGCGAAGTCTGTTATGCCGAGCTCATTGATCAGCCCGTCAACAATTTCTTTTTTAATAGGTGTTTCCATCATTTCTGAGCTTGTTTACCGATGGCCAGTGCCTTGATGTTTGCCTCGACGATGGCCTCTCCCTTACGTCCGAAGACACGACGGATGGCATCCTCCAGTTTGTCGTACTCAATACCTAATGCCTTCTGGGCAGCACCCAGCAGGATCACGTTGGCAGAACGGGGCACGCCATTGTCCTTGGCAGCCTGTTCGATGTCGAGCACGATCACATTCTTGACCTTATTCAAGTCGGCCTTAATCGTCTCGATATCAGGATAATTGGGAATATTCACGAAGGGAGCACTTGAAGTGATAATCCAACCGTCTTTCGAGAGGAAAGGCAGATAGCGCAGGGCCTCCATGGGCTCCATCGAGATGATCACGTCGGCACCGCCTAAGGGGATCAGATCACTGGCAATCGGATTGCTGGAAATACGCAGGTTAGACTGCACATCACCGCCACGCTGCGACATGCCGTGTACCTCAGCCTGTTTGATATAGAGGTTCTCCTTCATGGCTGCCTCGCCAATGATGGTGGCGATAGAGAGGATACCCTGTCCTCCTACACCGCAAAGTATAATATCTGTCTTCATTTCTTGGCCTCCTGTGCTTTCTTTTGTTTCAGATGACGCTGTAATGTCTGCATACACTCACGACGCGGGATGATCACGCTCACACCGTGGTAGTTGATCTCCTCACGGATGGCAGCGGTAATCTCTGGCATGTTCTTGGGAATGGGGTTCACCACCTTCAGGTGATCCTCAGAGAGACCCAGGCCCTTGCAGATCGCCTCGAACTTATTCGTACCAGCAGAGTCCTGTCCGCCTGTCATGGCTGTGGTCAGATTATCAGAAATAATCACGGTAATATCTGCATTCTCATTGATGGCATCCAACAGACCAGTCATACCACTGTGGGTGAAGGTGGAGTCACCAATGATAGCCACGGCAGGCCACTGAC
Source organism: Prevotella sp. (assembly GCA_017547605.1). Taxonomy (GTDB): domain Bacteria; phylum Bacteroidota; class Bacteroidia; order Bacteroidales; family Bacteroidaceae; genus Prevotella. The sequence goes on along the minus strand of JAFYPG010000149.1, from coordinate 427 downwards.
CTGCATCCGAGGCACCCTTGGCCATCGTGATAGAAGCACCCATATCCACACAACTATGGATAGCCTTGTATGGCGGCAGGAAGCCCAACGTATAACAGCCGATATCGCCGAACACGCGGGCATTGGGATACTCACGCAGTACCTCGTTCAGAGCGGTATAGACATCACGGTGCCCACAACCCTGACAGAGTGCAGGGGGACGAGGCGTGACATCCTCGCAAGGCGCATAGTTCTCACCGTTAGCCATACCCAGAGCCTTCTTCAGGAAATCGGGGTTGAGTTCACCTGTACGTGGCAGTTCACCCGTCAGACGACCCTTGATCATGGCATTGCCAGGCATCACGCCACGCACCTGATCTTCGATGAAAGGCTGGCCCTCTTCGGCCACCAGTACAAACTCACAATCGTCTGTCATGCGACGGATCAG
>JAFYPG010000148.1 GCA_017547605.1 Prevotella sp. | reverse complement strand
CCTATCCCTCTTCCACCACCATGCTCGTGCTGTGCGTAATCCCCACGGCCATCCTGCAGCTGCGCAGCCGTATCCGCTCTTGCCCAGTCCGGCGGGTCGTTTCTGTTTTGCTGATCCTGTCTCATACCCCAGCGCCCTCCCTTTGTGATGGTGGATAGGGTATTGTCTTGCGAAGAGGCAGAGGCGGTAACGGAGTTGGTCGTGCGCGAGGACAACATTTTCCTTGATGACATGTTGTTAGCACCAGCAGGTATCATGGAGAATATGACCCAGTCGTGTGCTGCCAGAATGGGTTGTATCAATAGAGAACAGAAAGATGCCATCAAAATAGGCTTTATCGGCAATATCCGTAATTGTACGATCATCCGACAGCCTCGCTGCCATGAGATCTTGCATACCTATATTGAGATCGTGGAGGAGGTGTTTAACCTGACTCTGGCCAATGTCACGACGAAGGTCGGGGATGAGGTCATTGCCTCTGCTAGTATGAAGATTGCATTGACAGACATCAAAGCGGCAGATCATGAATAATTCCCAGACGATGCCAGAATCATCCCTGAAATCGACGTTCCGTTTTAAGATCAGGTTCAGCGAGGTAGATGCCATGAGGGTGGTCTGGCACGGTGCTTATGCGAAGTATCTTGAAGATGCCCGGGAATATTTTGGACAGATGTACGGTCTGGACTACAACCTGATCGTGGATAATGGTTTCTTTGCACCTATCGTTGACATGTCTATTCAATATAAACAACCGCTGAGATATGGGATGCAGCCTGAGATGATAATCAGTTATTGTCCGACGGAGGCTGCCAAGATCATATTCGACTATGAGATCCGTCATCCAGAAGATGGCAGTGTGATGGCCACGGGCCGGACAGTGCAGGTCTTTATGGATCGCGACTATCAGTTGGTATGGGACATGCCGGCATTCTATACGGAATGGATGAAACGGTGGGGTGTTAATAATAAAGAGGTATAAGGAATAATGGAATCGATATACATAACAGGTGCAGGAGTTGTGTCGGCTATCGGCATCGGTAAGTCTGAGACACTGGCTTCCCTCAGGAAAGAAGAGTCTGGTATTCGTCAGATGAAATATCTCCCATCCATTCATCAGGATCTTCCTGTAGGCGAGGTTCAACTCAGTAATGAGGAGATGATGCAGATGTTGGGTGTATCTTATAATCCTTTTCTGACACGTACAGCACTGATGGGCAGGCTCGCCCTGCGTGAAGCCCTGGAACAGGCAGGTCTTGCGGGTGACAAGTTGAATGAGGTCCCATTTATCTCGGCAACGACTGTAGGCGGCATGGATCGGCGAGAGTTGTTTTATGCCAAGGAGAAGGAGTGCGACAGTATTCATGCACACGCTCTCATATCCACACACAACTGCGCAGACTGTACGGAGATGATTGCTGACCATTTCGGCAAGTTCGCCTCTTTGTCAACTGTCTCTACTGCCTGCTCTTCCGCGACGAATGCTCTTATTACGGGTGCCAACATGTTGCGTTGCGGTATGGCAGAGATCGTGGTTGTAGGTGGCGCAGAGTGCCTGACCATGTTCCACCTGAACGGGTTCAATACGTTGATGATATTGGATCATCAACCATGCAGGCCTTTCGACAGGGATCGTGCCGGCCTGAACCTGGGTGAGGGTGCTGGGTATTTAGTCCTGGAGAGTGCGGCTTCTGTCAAGAAGCGTGGCGTACAGCCTTTGTGTCAGTTGAGTGGTTATGGTAATGCTTGTGACGCCTTCCATCAGACAGCCTCGTCACCAGAGGGCGAGGGCGCTTTTTTGGCCATGCAGGAAGCACTGGCCTTGGCAGGACTACAGCCATCGGATATCCAGTATATCAATGCGCATGGTACTGGAACACCCAATAACGATGAGAGTGAAAGTTTTGCCATCCGTCGTGTGTTTGGTGACCATCTGCCTCCAATATCATCTACCAAGTCGTTCACAGGCCATACTACCAGTGCATCTGGCAGTATTGAGGCTGTCTTCTGTATATTGGCTATCCAGAACCAGTTCTTGCCAGTGAATATCAATTGGCATACGCCTATGGAGAACGGTATCATCCCTGTGATGGATCCTCATCCACAGACGGAGATTAAACATGTGTTGAGTAATGCTTTTGGATTCGGTGGCAATGATTCGTCTCTGATCCTGTCTAAATATGATGCATGATATGAAACGACAACAAGTATTCATACAAGCAGCTGAACAAATATCCATCCAGCAACCGTTGTCCGAACAATGGATGGAAGACCCCATCCGTTATCAGGATCTTCTGGTAAAAGCGATCAATCCATCGTTCCGTGATTATATGTCACCTGGCGAGGTCCGGAGAATGGGTAATTTGATGAAGCGTGCCCTTGTTACTGCACTCAAAGTCTTGGAAGAAACAGGTATAGAGCACCCTGATGCGATTATCACAGGAACCAGCATTGGTAGTCTTGATTATACAGAGAAATTCCTGGACGCCATGGTCGAGAACGGCGAGGAGGCTCTCAGTCCCACCTATTTCATGCAGTCAACCCACAATACTGTAGGGGCTACGCTGGGGATATACACAAAGACCCATGGCTATAATACGACCTACTCACATGGTGATCTCAGTTTTGATCTGACATTGTTGGATGCCTGGATGCAGATGCAGTTAGGTAAGATACGTACGGCCCTGGTGGGTGGACAAGATGAAATGAGTGAATTATATTTCAGTCTGCTTCAGAAGGCGGGGTATGTAGGACAGGAAGGCATGGATCCTTGTGGTGAGGTGGCTATGTCCATGATGCTCAATTGTGCCGAAAGCCCAGAGAACCTCTGTGAACTGGCAGGAATCACCGTCTGTCAACTGACCTCAGTGGATCAGTTGAAGGATATCCTGACAAAGATGCTGGATGAGGCAGGGATGACCATGGACGACATCAGTGCTGTGATGACAGGTGTCAGTGGGAATCCTGCTAATGACCAGACTTATCGGGAGATAATTGATTCTGTGTTCCAGCATATGCCGCTCTTGCACTATAAACATCTCTTTGGCGAGAACTACACGGTTTCTGCCTTGGGTGTCTATGCTGCCGCCCATTGTCTGAAGAAAGGTGTCGTGCCCTCATTCCTCTATGATGATCAGAGTCAGGCGCGCTGTGATCAGCCGAAGGCTATCCTCTTGTTGAATCATATGAAGGGGAAGGAGTTCTCGCTCATTCTATTAAAAAAGATATGATACTGAAATTGCTGCCTATTTCAATCCTTCAGTGCATGCTGCTCTCAGGTGGACAGGTGCTGATGAAATACGGTCTGACGAAGGCCGGGGATTTCTCATGGACGTGGCAGTATTTCCTGAGGCTGTTTACGAACTGGCAATTCATCTGTTGTGGTTTGTGCTATGGGGCAGGTTCCATCCTGTGGATGTATATCATCAAGCATTTCCCATTCAGCATGGCCTATCCGATGGTCAGTCTCAGTTATGTGATGGGCATGTTCGCTGCCATCATCTTCTTTCACGAACAGATACCTATGACCAGATGGATTGGCGTATTCCTAATCATGTCGGGTTGTATATTAATAGCAAAATGAAATGAAACGATTGTTTTTTATAGTTTTAGTTGCTGTCTTTTCACTTCATGTAAGTGGACAGACGAAACTGACTGCCGAGCAGCAGAAACAACTGGTTGAGAAGATTGACAAGGCGGCTTCGGCCATGAAGAGTATGCAATGCGATTTCACCCAGACCAAGAGTATGAAACTGTTGAAGAAGGAGATGAAATCCAATGGCGTGATGTACTTCAAACAGCCTAATAAACTGCGGTGGCAATACACCTCACCTTATGATTATACATTTATCATGAATGGTGACAAGGTGCGCATCAAATCTACCAAATCCACTCAGGACATTAATGTCCAGGGTAATAAGATCTTACGTCAGATTACCAATATCATCCTTAACACCGTGACGGGTGGCGGTCTGAAGAGTGCCTCCGACTTTACTGTTGAAGTCTATAAATCAGACAAGGGCTATTTCGCAAAGCTCTATCCGAAGAAAAAGGAGGTGAAGCAGATCTATAATGTCATAGAGATCTATTTCAATTCTTCACTTACCATGGTCAGTAGCGTCAGGATGATTGAGAAAACAGGTGACGAAACACTTGTGAACCTGAATAATCTTAAAGCCAATGTTGCCATTAATGAGAAGATGTTTGCTGTTGATTAGCATTCTGCTGCTGACATGTCTGCATCCTGTTCATGCAGTGCAGATTGCGAATGATTCGGTAGTCACCAAAGAGTATCATCTGCTGATGCAGGTGAGGGGACGTGAGGTGACGACGATCTGTATCATGAATATGGAAGCAGATGCTCATATTGTGGGAACTGTGATCAACGAGTTTGGTATAAAAGTGTTCGATTTCACCTATGATAACGGCAAGGCTCAGATTCTCAATGTGTTTGGCCCTCTTAACAAATGGTATATCAGAAAGGTATTAAGAGGAGATTTTTCTTTCATCTTGTCCAATATCGGTCGTGGTGAAAATGTTGTGAAGAAGAAGAGACGACTTGACGTCATGCCCAATGGCGATATCAGTGTCTGTGATGAAAGATATAACATTAACTATCTATTTACTCCAATAAAGACTGAAAATGAAACTACTGAATGATTTTTATAGTATTGTTGACGAGGCATCTTGTGACGGTACATACAATTGTAAAGTAAAGATGAATCCTCAGCATGGTCTTTATAAAGTTCACTTCCCTGGAAACCCTGTTACCCCTGGCGTCTGTCTTGTTCAGATGGCAACGGAGATTCTTGAACGGAAATACAACAAGAAGTTCCTGTTAAGTGAGGCTGTCAATATCAAGTTCAGAAAGACTGTCGTTCCTGAAGATGAACCAACATTTGTATTTAATAAGGTGGTTTTTGAGGATGACCTGTTGAAGACGAGTGTGACTATTGAAGACAACGAGAATCAGTTTGTCAAGATGTCGTTGATTTATAAAGTGTCTGATTGATGTCTGTAGGCTCGAAGGATAGAAGGTTGTGTGTGATCATCCCGACGTTTAATAACGTCCAGACCATCGGTCAGGTGGTAAAGGACGTGATGGCGTATTGCGATCAACTGATCGTCGTTGATGATGGTTGCACAGACGGGACGCTTGATGTCCTCCATCCTTTATCCGAGAGCATACATCTTGTTTCCTATCAGCCGAATAGGGGAAAGGGTCATGCACTGGTGGCTGGTTTTAAAAAGGCCAAGGAACTGGGATATACCCATGCCATCACGATAGATGCCGATGGTCAGCATTTTGCTGACGACATTCCTCAGTTGATAGCGGAGATGGAAAGATGTCCTCAGGCTATCATCGTTGGTTGCCGTAATCTGACGGAAAAGAACATGCCTCGGCAGAATACCTTTGCCAATTGGTTCTCCAATTTCTGGTTCCGTTTACAGACTGGTATCAACCTCTCCGATACTCAGAGTGGTTACAGGCTTTATACATTGTCTTCGCTACGAGGCCTCAGTCTGATCACTTCTCGTTATGAAGCAGAACTGGAGTTGTTGGTCTTTGCCGCATGGGCTGGTGTCCAGATCTGTTCTGTGCCTGTGAAAGTGTATTATCCACCAGTAGAGGAAAGGGTCAGTCATTTCCGTCCTGTCTATGATTTTGTGCGTATCAGCATTCTCAATACCATCCTGTGTGTGGCAGCACTTGTCTATGGATACCCCAGACGTCTGGCACGTAGTATGAAAAGGCTTTTTATATGAATAGGTCATTATATATTATCAGACAGACGGCCTATACGGTTTTCTCTTTCTGCTACTTCATAGGATTTGCCATTGATATGACCGTGCGGGGCTTTTTCCTGATCACCTTGGGAGGGGCTACTGAAGCGCATAAAAGAAAGTATCATGCCATCCTTCAGCGTAAGTCGCGTTATGTGATCAATCATGTGCCTGGTACGACTTTCTCTTATAGCAATCCTCAGAATGAGACGTTTGAGAAGCCGTCGGTTATCATCAGCAATCATCAGTCACATCTGGACCTGATGGCAATCATGATGCTGACTCCCAATCTGATCATCTTGACCAAAAAGTGGGTGTGGCATAATCCGTTCTATGGCATTGTCATCCGATATGCGGACTATTTCCCGATTACTGATACCGATCAGATGGTGGAAGACATCAAGAAGAAGGTCAAGGAAGGTTACTCTGTGGTGGTCTTCCCGGAAGGTACCCGTTCCCCAGATTGTCAGATCATGCGTTTTCATCGTGGGGCATTTTATTTGGCAGAGAATCTCAACCTGGATATCGTACCGGTTTATATAGATGGTTTTGGGAAGGTGCTGCCCAAGGAGTCGTTTCACCTCCATCCCGGCCATATGTCGGTAGAGGTCATGAAAAGGATTCACCGTGATGATCCACAAGAGGCGTGCGGGTATCGGGAGATGACCAAGAGGTTGCATCATTTATACTTGAGAAAGAATGAAGAAATGTGTCATCATCGGTAGTGGCTTAGGAGGACTGTCATGTGGTTGTATCCTTGCTAAGAATGGCTATGATGTCACCATTCTGGAGCAAGGAACCCAGATTGGAGGTTGCCTCCAATGTTTCCGACGGGGAGATACCATCTTTGAGACGGGCATGCACTATATCGGAAGTGCTGACCCCGGACAGACGCTCAACACGATATGGCATTATCTGGATATCGGATCCGACATTCCTCTGGAGAGGCTTGATCCTGATGGATATGATGTAATCTCATTCCAGGGTGACCATTTCAGGTTTGCCAATGGGAAGGAGAACTTTATCAATACCCTTGCAGAACAGTTCCCTCAAAGCAAGGACGAATTGGCCAAGTACTATGATCTGATTCAGATGGTGACATCGGCAGCAGCGATGCACTCCCTGAATACTCAAGTGGATCTGAATGTCAATGCTGATTATCAGATCGCCAGTATCAACAAGGTGATCGACAGTGTCATCAGTGATCCTTTGTTACGACAAGTCCTTGCAGGGATACAACCTCTATATGCCGGAGAAAAAGACCGTACGCCGTTCTTTACACATGCCTTGATCTTTGATTTCTACAACCAGAGTGCATTCCGTATCGTGGGAGGCAGTAGTCAGGTGGCAGAGTCCCTTCAGAAATCGATTCAGAGAAATGGCGGTCAGGTGTTGGTACAACATAAGGTTGACAAGATTGAATGTGACGAGTCGCGTGCTACTGCCGTCATCACTGCTGATGGCGAACGATTCCCTGCTGATCTGGTCATCAGTGCCATCCATCCTGCACGTACCATGCCACTCATAGACAGTCATCTCATCCGACCAGCATACAGACGACGTGTGGAGAATACAAGAAACACGATCTCGGCATTTACGGTGTATCTGAAATTCAAGAAGAATACAGTGAAGTATCTGAACAGCAATATATATTATTACCGTTCTGATTCTACATGGGGATGTGAGGACTATGACGAGCGCTCCTGGCCCAAATGTCTTCTGTATATGCATTTCTGTCATGAGAAGAACCCGATATATGCTGAGGCAGGTGAAATACTCACCTATATGAGATTTGATGAGATGCAGCAGTGGTATGGCACTCATATCGGACATCGGGGTGAGGATTATAAAGCATTTAAGAGAAGGAAGGCTGAGACCGTTATTGCTGCCTTGGAGCGGGAAATACCTGGCATCAGTCATCAGATAGAGCATTATTATACATCGACTCCTTTAACCTATCTGGATTATACAGACGTGCCTGATGGCGCCATGTATGGCATTGCCAAGGATGTGAATGACTTTGGGCAGGTTGGTATTACCAGCAAGACAAAGATCCCCAATCTGTTACTGACAGGTCAGAGCATCACATGTCACGGTATGTTAGGTGTCTTAGCAGGAAGTCTGATTACATGCTCAGAAGTCCTGTCGCGAGAGGTGATCTTCTCCCAACTTAAAAAGGTCTGATTCAAATGAAAACGGCAGTATTCTATTATACGCAGAGCGGACAGGCACTTGATGTTGCGAAGAGCCTTTGTAGTGGGATGCAGGGAGAGGTGGTCTTCAAGGAGATCATTCCTCAGCAGGTTTATCCTTTCCCATGGGACAGGGACGCTTTCTTCGATGTCTTCCCGGAGACACGTCTTGGGATGCCGCCTTCAGGGATACAGTCCATAGATTTCTCTGATGTAGAGGATGCAGACTTGGTCATGGTGGTTGGACAATCATGGTTCCTTTCTCCTTCGCTTCCTCTTCAGTCGTTTTTCATCGACCAGCAGGTCAGGGACTATCTGAAAGGAAAGGATGTCGTGTTTGTGAATGCCTGTCGTAACATGTGGCTGATGACGAGTCGGAAGGTGAAAGCATACCTGAAGGCCGCTGAGGCGAACCTGGTAGGACAGATCATCTTGCAGGACAAGGCCCCCAATCTTCTAAGTGTTCTAACGATTATCCGCTGGTTGATGTATGGCAAGAAAACCGGTACAGGACTATTGCCGGATGCAGGAGTCTCTCATCAAGACATATCCGACGCCTCCAGATTCGGTCAGATCATTGAGGCCTCATGGAAGAACAAAGACCTGTCTCATTTGCAGAGTGATTTGTTATCAGCAGGAGCCATCCAGTATAAGTCACCGATCCTGTTCATGGAGAAGACTGGCCATCGGATGTTTGGCTTCTGGGCTAAGTTCATCCGAAGGAAAGGGGAACAAGGGGATGTGAGAAGGCGCTTCCGAACCAACCTTTTCTATTATTATCTCCTTTTTGTCCTGTTCTTGATCTCGCCTTTCGCACAACTGGTCTTTTACTTGACTTATCCATTGCATCGTGTTGGATATCATAAAGATATAGATTGTAACCTCTAAGTATATAACTAATAAAATATAATGATGGAAGTATTCATAACAAAAGCAGCAAAGTTTTTCCCGAACGATCCCGTATCGAATGATGATATGGAGAGTTATTTGGGAATGGTTGATGGCAAGCCGTCGAAGGCACGTAGGGTCGTGCTGAGGCGTAATGGCATCAAACAAAGATATTATGCGTTGGATAAGGAGGGCAATGTGACCCATACCAATGCGCAGATGTGTGCCAATGCGGTTCGTGGACTTCTGGACGACCACCTGACTGTTGACGATATAGACCTGCTGTCATGTGGCACCTCGTCACCAGAACAGATCCTGCCGTCACACGGTATTATGGTACATGGTGAACTCGGTGGCAGCAGGAATACTGAGGTCGTCTCGTTCGCCGGTTCTTGCTGTACGGGTGCCGATGCCCTGAAATATGCCTATATGGCCGTCAAACTCGGTATGGCGAAGAATGCTGTTGCTGCTGCCTCGGAACGTACGTCTGCCTGGATGAGAGCCTCTTATTTCCAGAAAGAGTCAGAGAAACTGGCCCTGTTGGAAAACCAGCCTATGCTGGCCTTTGAGAAGGAGTTCCTGCGCTGGATGTTGTCTGATGGTGCACAGGCCGTGCTGCTTCAGGGGAAGCCCAACGAGTCGGGTATCTCCCTTCGTATCGACTGGATTGACATCACCTCATTTGCCAATACCAAGGAGACCTGTATGTATTGCGGTGGAGAGAAAGGTGCTGACGGCAAACTGAAGGGCTGGGCTGAATTCCCTGGAGATGAATGGCTCACGGAGTCGCTCTTCATGCTAAAACAGGATACCCGTATGCTCGGAGAGAATGTTGTGCCGTTAGGTGTCACCTTCCTCTTACAACTGGCAGAGAAACACCATTTCACTCCCGATGATATTGACTGGTTCCTGCCGCACCTTTCTTCCATGTTTTTCAAGGATAAAATTCTTGAGGAGACGAAGAAGAGAGGATTCCCCATTCCTGAGGAGAAATGGTTCTTGAATCTCCCGCATGTGGGAAATATCGGTTCTGCATCGGCTTTCGCGATGATAGAGGAACTGATGTATTCTGGAAATCTGAAGAAAGGCCAGAAGATTTTGTTGATGATTCCTGAGAGTGCGCGATTCTCATACTGTTACTGTATGCTGACCGTGTGCTAAGAAACACTCCTACCATAATTATATAATATTGTGAAAGTAAAAGACGTCCCACAGGATCTGAAATACTATGAGGGGACTCATGTCCGTGATGTCAACTATGCTGTAGATGACGAGGGAAAGTATCAGGCTGTGTTGAGCGACGGATGGGCTCCTAAGACAGAAGCCTTGGAACTGGCCTTGGAAGAGGATGTTGACAAGGAAGAGAGAAGCCGGATGAAGTTGCAGACCCAGACAGATTTTAAAGGGTTTGAACTGGCATTAGAGCATCGGCCTGCTGCTCATTGTGAGAACGGCACCATCTCCTCGCTGCTCCGCTATCACGGTATCGATTTGTCGGAACCGATGATTTTCGGTCTGGCCAGTGGGCTGTTCTTTACCCATATCACATTTATCAAGATGGGCGGGTTGCCTGTCACGTCGTTCCGTACCTTCCCAGGCGTCCTGTTCAAACGCATTACGAAATTGTTGGGCATCAAGACAAAAACGCGCCGCTTCTTCAGTCCGGAAAAGGCGATGCAGGCATTAGACCATCTCCTGTTGGAGAAGAAGACGCCTGTAGGCTGTGTGGTGGGTATGTATGACTTACCTTACGTTCCTGCAGAATACCGTTTCCGTTTCAATGGGCATAATATCTGTGTCATCGGCAAGGATGAAGAGACGAATGATTATTGTGTATTGGATTCGAATGTTACCCAAAAGGAGACTATCAGTCGTGATGATCTTGCCGTTGTGCGGTTCCCAGCGGGTGGTGTCTATCCCCTCATGGGACAGATGTACTGGATCAAGTCCGTACCCGAACAACTGCCCGATCTCAAGCCACTCATCCTGAAGGCTATACACAAGACCTGCTGGTATATGACATCACAGCCCAAATTCATCAAGTATGTGGGAGCCAACGGCATCCTCTACTTGTCGGAGCGTATCAGGAACTGGGAGACGATGATGGGCAAGCGCAAGGCATTGCTCAATCTGGCACAGGTCGTACGTATGTTGGAAGAGATAGGTACGGGCGGTGCTGGCTTCCGTTTCATGTATGGTGCCTTCCTTCAGGAGGCCGCCGATGTGACGGGCATCAGTGAACTGAACGACTACTGCCGCCGTATCACGGAGATCGGTGACCTGTGGCGTGACTTTGCCTATAAGGCATCGCGTATTATCAAAAAGCGGGAAAAGGATCAATATACCTATAACGATCTGGGCAATCTCTTGCAGGTCATCGGTGAGAAAGAGCGTGCCTTGTTCCTGGACCTCGATCGTACGGTGAAGAGTTACATGTAAGGCGAATAATCAAACAATCATATTTAGAATTTATGAAGAAAGAAGACGTTCCTCAGGATTTGAAATATTACAAGGGAAGTGTCATCCGCGACCTGACTTATGCACTCGATGACGAAGGACATTACGAGGCTGTCAGGAGTGACGGCTGGGAACCAAAGACAGAAGCCTTGGATATATTCTTGGGAACACTTGACGACCAGGACGAGCGCGACAAGATGGAGTTGCTGGTACCGACGGAGTTTAAGGGCTATGAGTTGAAGATCAACCACCGGCATGCTGCCCATTGTGAGAACGGCACGATCTCATCTCTGCTCCGTTTCTATGGCATCAACCTGTCGGAACCGATGGTGTTCGGACTGGCCAGTGGTCTTTTCTTCGCCCACCTGACGTTTGTCAAGATGAACGGTATGCCTGTGACTGCCTTCCGCACGATTCCTGGTGTGCTGTTCAAGCGTATCACACGACTCTTAGGCATCAAGTCGGCCTCGCAGCGATTCCTCAGTAAGGAGAAAGCCATGCGCAAACTCGACCAGTTGATCATGGAAGAACGCATACCAGTCGGTTGTGTGGTAGGTATCTATGAACTGCCATACTATCCTCCCGAGAACCGCTTCCGTTTCAATGGCCACAATATCTGTATCATCGGCAAGGATGAGGAGAGCGGCGACTACCGTGTGCTTGACTCCAATGCCACCGAGAAGGTAACAATCACCCGTGACGACCTGATCAAGGTGCGTTTTGCCAAGGGTGCCTATCCCCTCATGGGACAGATGTACTGGATCAAGTCCATCCCCGAGGATCTGCCAGAGCGTATGCGGACAGACAAGCCCGACGTGGAATTCCTCAGACCACTGGTACTCAAGTCTATCAAGGATACCTGCAAGAATATGACGTCACAGCCGAAGTGGTTCCCATATGTAGGAGCCAATGGCATTCAGTATTTGTCTCGGAAAATGCGGACATGGGAGAAGAAGTTGGGCAAGCGTCGTGCGCGCCTTTATCTTGTTCAGGTGATCCGCATGCTGGAGGAGATCGGCACGGGTGGTGCAGGTTTCCGCTTCGTCTATGGAGCCTTCTTGCAAGAGGCCTCCGAGCGGACGGGTATTGCCGAACTGAACGACTATTCCCTTCGTATCACAGAGATTGGAGATATGTGGCGTGATTTTGGCTATAAGGCCTCCAAGGTATTCAAGCGCCGCGCTGGTGAGAGTTACACCTACGACGATCTGGCCGATATGCTTGAGAAGATTAGTGATGCAGAACGGTCGTTCT
>JAFYPG010000147.1 GCA_017547605.1 Prevotella sp. | reverse complement strand
GTGGTAAGTTGCTCTCGCCACAGAGTATCGCCATCGCTACGGCCGCCTGCGACATGGAGGGTCAGGACGGAGATATCATGCGCAAGACGATGCCGTTCGCTCTCTTCTGGATCCTGATGAACGGTCTGATGGTCTTCCTCGGACTACACGTTATCTAAATAAAAGATCCCCAGCCAGGCGGCTGGGGATTTCTTTTTTATTTCACCATCTTCAATAGTTGCTTGGAGGGAACTGTCTCGCCCTCGTAAGGCTTCAGGTACCAGCGCACGGTCCAGTCGAGTTTTTCCTGGGGCTTCAGGGTGGTGTAGGCGCCCTGGCTCTCCAGTTCGATGTGGGCCTTGCCACGGTTCACGTAGATCTGTACCTCAGCCTCGTCGGGAGCAGGCTGCGAGGGTTTCAGGTCGTCGAACTTCTTCACCAACAGCAGACCCTTGTTCGCGTAGGCCAACCAACCCTTACCGTCGGCATTGATCTTGCGGTTTTCGTTGGTCTCGTCGGTCTTGTACCACACGGCACCGTATTCAGCCTTGAAGTCCATCAGACCAGCGGGGGTGATACCGTCGAGGGGCGCATCGAAGAAGATGAGGCCGCCATCGTTAAACACACGGGTGATCTCCCAGGGAGCCACTTTGCGCTCCTGCTCGCTCTCATTAATAATAGAATAGGTGACGACGATGGCCCCGTCTTTCTCATCCGTAGAGAAGTCCTTGCGCACACGGAAACCCAGACGGTTGCTCACAGGACTGGTCATAACGAGGTGCCCGTCTTTCTCCTCCACGGTGTAAGGCTGCTTGTCGAACTCAGGCACAGGCGGCCAGTTCCACTCCTTCTGAGGACTGGTCCAGAACGTGCTTCCGAAGGCCTCTGGCATGGTGAGTTGCGAGATGGCCTCCTGATCCTTGTATTTCAGTGACATGATCTTGCCGCCCTTCGTGGGATAGATGGTCATGGTGACATCACCCACCTTCAACTGACGGCTGCTCTGACGGTCACGGAACTCGTCGAGTTGCGTGAAACAGTGCTTGTCGATGATCTCGGCCAACTTACGGTCGTGGTTGTGGTGGAAACGAATCTCCTTGCCCAACTCCAGAAGTTCGCCGTTCTCCTTCGTGTAGGGATGCCAAGTGTCGGGCAGACATGCTGTATTAGGATTACCTGTTGTGGCAAACTTCGCCCAGATGCTACTCATCTCATCAGCCAACTTGGCAGAGGGGTGTTCCTCGCTGTTCTCATTGATATTGTTAAAGCAATATTTCAACTCAGCCCCATGAACGCTACCTTTATTGGCGTCAGAACGCTGGGTGAACATATACATATAGGTGGGCGCCTGACGCGTCTCAGCGATCTCGTCAGCGGTGATGATGGTCTTCGGACGGAACAGCCAGTCGATGCTCAGCAGATCCTGTGGCGTATAGTCGGGATAAGCCTCTGCAAAGGCCTTGATATAGGCCTGCGTGTCCCAGCCGAAGGTCTTCATCAGTTCGCGACGGGCCTCGTCCATCGTCATCTCCTGGTCGTAGCGCAGGCGCTGGAGTTCGTTGAACGTGGTACCGATCATGATGGGGATATTGTCGGAGATCTTCGCAAAACCGTTCTGGAAAGGCTGCTGGAGCAGTACCTCACCATCGGGCGTAGGACCGAAGCCCCACATCATCGGGGTACCAGGCTTACGGGTGCCGATGCTGGCCGCCATCGCGCGCTGTCCGGCAGCATAGAGCTCCTCGTAGGGCACGTCCTTGATCTTGTCGATATCCTTCTTGTCGATGTTCAGTTCCTTCAGCACGGCCTGACCCAGTTCCTCCGTCATCTGCTTGGTGTTGACGTTGAGGATGGTTCCGCTCATGATGATGGCCTTGTGGAACAGTCCTTTGGCGGGGGGCATACAGAGTAGGGTACCCACCTTACCGCCACCGCCCGACTCACCGAAGATCGTGACGTTCGAGGGATCGCCACCAAACTGGCTGATATTCTTCTGTACCCACTGCAGCGCCTGTACCACGTCGAGCATACCCACGTTGCCAGAGTATTTGTATTTCTCACTACAAGCCGAAAGATCCAGGAAACCGAGGATGTTCAGACGGTGGTTCACGCTGACCACGACCACATCGCGCTGGGCCAGTTTCATACCAGGATCCCAGGCCGAGGTGCCTGAGTCGAAACCGCCGCCATGCAACCATACCATCACAGGCTTCTTAGCCTTCGTGTCGGTGGTCCATACGTTCAGCACGCAGCACTGCTCCGACATCTCTGCCTCACTGAGTTTCTTACCCCAGGTGTTTTGCATAGCCTGAGGTCCCCAGTGGTCGCACACGCGGATGGTGTCCCACTTGGCCACGGGCTGTGGAGGCATGAACCGCTCCACCTTCGCGTAGGGGATGCCAAGGAAGCCCATCGATCCCTCATGATCAAAACCTTTCACCAGTCCAGACTCGGTGCTCACCACCATCTGGGCGTCATTTTGTGCCATGCCGCCCATGACGAACAGCAAAGCCATCGTAGATAATAAAATAGTTCGTTTCATACAGTTGATAATTATCACTCTTCAGACGTATTGAAACGCGAAATGTAAAATCCCGTACCTTATTAATTATAGAACATTAACATGATCCGCTTTTTGAAATAAAATGAATTTCGTAATTTTGCGCCAAAACTTAGACAATATGGTAAAATCAGTTCAAAAAGGAATGACTCTCCTGAGTGGAGTGGTCATGACGAGCCTGACCATGCTGATGGCAGGATGTAATACAAGTACAAGTACGGATATGGAACAGCAAGTGGATGAACTCTACGCGAAGATGCCTCAGGAAGAGCGCATCGCCCAGTTGAAGAGCATGTATATGGACGAACTCTTCGATGAGGAAGGACAACTGGATACGGCCAAGTGCCGTGAACTGATCCCCTATGGTATCGGACATTTCTCACAGTTCTGTCTGCAGCAGCCCCGAGAACCGAACGAGTTGCGCGACCGTGTGGCAGCCGTGCAGGACTGGCTGATTCATAACACGCCAAATGGCATTCCCGCCCTCTTTCATGAGGAGGTGCTCTCAGGTATAAACACCTTGGGTTCTACGATCTATCCCCAGCAGATAGGACAGGCCTGTTCGTTTAATCCAGAACTGGCAGAACTGAAGACCGTTCAGACGAGTACCGCCCTGCGTCGCATGGGTGGTGCACTGGCCCTCTCGCCGATGGTCGATGTGTGTCGTGTACCCAGTTTCAACCGTCTCGAAGAGTCGTATGGTGAGGATGGCTACCTGTCGGCTGTGATGGGTACGGCCTTCGTGAAGGGACTGCAGCAGGATGACCTGAAGAAAGGTGTGGGTGCCTGTTCGAAGCACTACCTCGGCTATGGCGGTGGTGGTGATGCTGACGAGAAGGAACTGATGGAGGAGATCCTCCTGCCCCATGAGACGATGATCCGTGTGGCTGGCAGCAAGTGCGTGATGCCCGGCTATCATGATGTGCATGGCGTGAGATGTGTGGCCAACGACGAGATACTGAACGATATCCTGCGCGGTTATCTGGGCTTCGACGGTATGGTGGTGAGCGACTATACAGCCATCACCCAGATTCCTGGCATCGATGATGAAGTTAAGAAGGCTGCCGCTGCCATCAATGGTGGCAACGATGTGGATTTCCCATTCGGAGCCAACTATCAGTTGTTGCAGCAGGCCATCGATCAGGGACTGGTGAAGCCCGAGACCTTCGAACGTGCCGTGAAGGATGTGCTTCGGTTCAAGTTCCGTGCCGGTTTCTTCGACAAGGATGCCTATCTCTATACGAAGGAGAAGATCACCCTCGACAGTCCTGAGGAGCGCCAGACGGCCTATAGCATCGCCACCCAGTCGGTGGTGCTGTTGGAGAACAACGGTATCCTGCCGTTGAAAGTCCCCGCTCCCGACTCTACGGCCTCCACGCTCCATACGCCGATCTCTACGCTCCACGTGCTGCTCACGGGTCCTAATGCCAACTCTTTCTGGGCCATGTGTGGCGACTATACCTATCCCGCCATGTCGTATTTCTGGAAGATGAAAGAGGATGTGCCCGACAATCCCCATATCGTCAGCCTCC